>OMRK01000165.1 GCA_900313515.1 uncultured bacterium
CTTTACGACCAAACCTTCACAGAAGTTCCTGCATAAGCCTGGCGAAATCATCAAAATCAAGTTGCTGTTGGCAGTCGGAGCGAGCACATTTGGGATTGTCATGCACTTCAACCATAAGAGCATCGGCTCCCACTGCTTTGGAAGCTTTAGCCAAAGGCAACAAGATATCCCGCCGCCCAGCAGCATGAGAGATGTCCACCATTACAGGCAAGTGGGTCTCCTGCTTCAACAGAGGAACCGCAGAAATATCCAAAGTGTTGCGAACCCAGCGCTCAAAGGTGCGAATACCGCGCTCACAAAGGATAATCCGGCTGGCTCCAGCTTGCATAAGATACTCTGCAGAAAAAAGTAACTCTTCCAACGATGCTGCGAAATGACGCTTCAAGATAATAGGCTTATCCAGGGCGCCTATCTCCCTAAGAAGGGAATAATTGTACATGTTACGCGCCCCAATCTGAATAATGTCCAAGTAGGGATAGGCTGGTTCCAATTGGCGCACATCCGTTAGCTCGCTGACAACGGCTAAATTATGACGATGGGCCGCGCCTGATAGAATTTTCAGCCCTTCCATACCCAAGCCCTGAAAACTGTAAGGCGAGGTTCGCGGTTTAAAGGCCCCACCCCGCATAATTCTAACACCGCAACGGGCCAGATTGGCAGCCACAGCTTCGGCCTGTTCCTCGCTTTCTATAGAACATGGCCCGGCAATAACGCTAAACGAGGAGCCGCCGAACTCCGCTCCATTGACGCAAAAACGCGTGTTCTCCGGTTGATAAAGTCGAGAGACCTTCAGACTACCCCGCTCACTGCTTTCCATGAGCTCTAAAGTGGTCTGGAAAATATACTTAAAGATAGAACTCACAGCTTGGGAGCTGAAAGGTCCACGGTTCTCATCAACCAAGCTCTCCAGCATGGCCGACTCACGCACAGGATCGTAGCCTGAGATTCCCAAATCCGCCTTAACCCGGCTGACCTGAAGAGCAACAGCTGCCCTCTCATTCAATAATTCTAAAATCTCGGAATTAAGTTTGTCTATTCTAGCCCGCAGCCCAGCTAGCCTATCATTGTCACCGCCCACTTCAAGCAAAAACCAAGGCCTCTCCGTAGCATGAGCGGAGCTCTTAGCTGAAACGGCCCGCTTCTCCTTCCCATCTCCTCAGAAAGCCAGCTAAAGCTGCACCACCGGTAGAATGTCTCAATTACTCTTCTCCACCAAGAGCTAAAGTCAGTTCCTCTACCTCTCGACCAGAGCAAGCAGAAATTGATTCCGATAGTTCTGTCGACAAGCTGCGCAGGGCCGGACCCAACATCCGCCCCCGGGGAGTTTTGACGATATACCCCTGAGCCAAAAGATAAGGTTCGTAAACATCCTCAAGATTTTCCGGTTCTTCACCTATGGCTGCGGCTAAAGTAGTGAGCCCTACAGCCTGACCGGCATATTGATTGGACAAAAGTTCTAAAATGCGCCGATCGATGGAATCAAGGCCACGCGAATCTATACCCATGCGAGTCAGGGCGTGATCGGCTACCTTGGCAGTTATAAGCTTCGCTCCTTCCACTTGAGCAAAATCGCGAACCCTCTTTATAAGCCGGTTAGCTATACGGGGAGTACCGCGAGAGCGCCTAGCAATTTCCAAGCTACCTTCCAGATCGATTTCAATTTCTAGCAGACTAGCCGTGCGCCGGATAATTTTGGCCAATTCTTCCGGATTGTAGAAGTCTAGTTGCATCAAAATACCGAAACGGGAGCGCAGTGGCGCCGAAAGTGTCCCCTGCCTGGTAGTGGCTCCTACCAAGGTAAAGGGCGCAACTTTGTGCTGAATAGCCCCTTTCGCATTACCCTTGCTGATAATACGGTCGAAAGAAAGATCTTCCATAACTGGATAAAGTATCTCTTCGACCACTCTGGACAAGCGGTGAATTTCGTCTATGAAAAGAACCTGTCGCGGTTTTAGGCCATGCAAAAGCACCAAAAGATCGATGGGCCTGGAAATGGCCGGACCAGAAGTCGCCCGCATGTCAACTCCCATTTCGTTGGCCACCAGCTGTGCCAAAGTTGTCTTTCCTAAACCGGGTGGTCCAGAAAGCAGTATATGATCCACCGGTTCGTGTCTTTGGAGAGCAGCCTTAATGAAAACACGTAAATTGGCCACAACTTCTTCTTGACCGACATATTCGGCGATATGCTGAGGACGCAGGCTCTTCTCACTTTCAACCTCTTCTTGGGAAGTGACCCTAGATGAAACCTGACGGTGGGGTAAGTTGAACATTTCGCGCCTGCAGCCTCCTAGCTTTCCATTTCACCCAAAGCGGCCATAACCAGGCTTCCTGAAGATTCCGGCTGACTTCCTAAATTGGCCAGAGCGTTCTGTACCGCCTTTTTAGCTTCTTCTGCTGTACAGCCAAGATTAACCAGTACAGAAATGGCTTCCATAGCTATGGGACTGAGATCTGCATCAGAAGTTGGAATAGCTCCAGACACTACCTCACCAGTTTTCTTACCACTGGGAAGAGCTAAATCGTCGGCCATACTGCCAATTTTCTCCTGCAGTTCCAGAATAAGACGCTTAGCCGTTTTTGTTCCCACGCCGGGAACCTGTTTCAATGACTCAGTATCCCCCTCCATAATGCAGGAAGCGAGATCACTGGGGCTGAGGTTATCTAAAATTTTGAGGGCAGCTTTGGGGCCTATGCCACTAATTGTAGTTAGAAGCTTAAAAAATTCGCGTTCAACGGCTGTTCTGAACCCAACTAAAAAGATTTCGTTTTCCCGAACTATCATCAGTGTCTGCAGGCGGTACTTTTTGTCAACACACAGATTCTGAGCTAAAGACTCGGTTATCAGTACGGAGTAGCCAATCCCACCCACCTCCAATATAACCCGGTCCCGTCCTACGTAAACGCACTGGCCTTCAATAGACGCAATCATTACCACAGCCCCCGTTAAAATCTTCCCAAAAAATATGAGTTATGGCAATGGCTACCGCATCGGCAGTATCATCTGGCTTGGGAGCTTTATCAAGGTTCAACGTATAAACTACCGCTGCCTCCACCTCTTTCTTTTTAGCCTGACCATTACCAGTCATGGTTTCTTTGATTTCGGATGGAGTATATTCGTAAACGGGCACCTGGGCCTGAGCAGCAGCCAAAAGCACCACACCACGAGCCTCGGCCACGGCCATAGCACTGGTTACATTTCTACTGAAAAAAAGTTTCTCCATGGACAAAGCCCTGGGATGATACTCTTTCAAAATGACGCAAATTTGCTCATACACAGACAAAAGGCGGTTTCCCGCTATCTCCTCTTTGGGTGTCTCCACACACCCACAGGCCAGCATAGCGAGCTCACCGCCCTCTTCCTGCACTACTCCCCAGCCGCAACGAGCATTGCCGGGGTCAATGCCTAAAATTACCTTAGCCAAAGCTTACTCTTCTTCCAAGGCTTCATCAGGAATATCGGCATTGGAATACACATTTTGCACATCATCAAAATCTTCCAAGGTCTCAATAAGGCGCAGCACTCCGCGCGCTTGCTCCACTCCCAATTCAACGGTATCCTTGGCTATCTGAGAGAAGCTGATATCTTCAATCTTGTAACCAGCCTTCTCCAACGCTTCCTTAACCACATGCAACTGAGCAGGAGCGGTTAATACACTAAAATACTCACCATCGTTATTAAGATCATCGGCACCGGCATCCAGAGCGGCCATCAAAAGCTCGTCCTCGTCGACACCTTCCATAGGAATCTGCAAAACTCCATAGCGTGTGAAATTCCAGCTCACACATCCGGTCTCACCTAAATTCCCGCCCAATTTAGAGAAGGTCGAACGAACATCGGCGGCCGTACGATTGCGGTTATTGGTAGCGGCCTCCACAATTATGGCCACACCATGAGGACCATAACCCTCATAGTTCACTTCCACATAATCATCGCCCTCACCGGATCCGCTGGCCTTTTCAATAACCCGCTTAATATTATCCGCAGGCATATTCACGGCCCTGGCTCTCTGTACGGCAATCTTGAGCAGAAAATTAGTCTCGGGATCCGGCCCACCCTTGCGGACTGCCATGTAGATGTCTTTAGAAAGTTTAGTGAAGGCCTTGCCGCGCTGAGCATCAACCTTACCCTTTTTCAAACGAATATTATGCCATTTAGAGTGACCAGACACTTGACTTTATACCTCCGTAAACTACCGCCTGCCGTAAGTAGAATATCCCACTTTTCCAGACGGACAAACAAAAAAAAGCTAAAAACAGCCCCCCTGCGGCCGACCTCCAACTTAGCTTCTACACAGCCAGCCCCACCGTCATCCATTTTTCTCCAGTTTTCGAAACGGTGGAGCATAGGCTAAGTCAGCCAGCAAATCCCATCCTCGCCATCAACAGCTTTAGGGATGAATCCGGCTCATGGTGCGAGCATAAGGGATGGCCTCACGCACATGCTCTATTCCACAGATCCAGGCAACAACTCTTTCGATGCCTAAGCCAAAACCGGAGTGAGGTACGGAACCATAGCGACGCAGATCCAGGTACCACTGATAGGGCTCCAACGGCAAACCCGCCTCCTTGATGCGCGCTTCCAAAAACGCAAAATCATCGATCCTCTGGCTACCGCCAACTATCTCACCGTATCCCTCAGGAGCCAGCGTATCCACACTGCGACAGACCTCGGGACGACCAGGTTCAGGCTTCATATAGAAAGCCTTACAAGAGCAGGGATAATGATGGACAAACACAGGTTTATCAAAACGCTGGCCAATTACGGTTTCATCTGGCGCTCCAAAATCATCTCCCCATTTAAAGTCCACCCCTTGGCTCTGCAGGTATTCCACCGCCTCATCATAGGACATGCGCGGGAAGGGCGGCTTGATCGCCTCCAGTTTAGATACATCACGTTCCAGAGTTTTAAGCTCTGGCATACGATTTTTAAGTACATTGGCCACTACGTGGCTTATCATCTGCTCCTGAACTTCCATACTCTCATCAAGATCGGTAAAAGCCATCTCCGGCTCAACCATCCAAAATTCCGTCAAATGACGACGTGTTTTTGATTTTTCGGCACGGAAGGTTGGACCAAAGCAGTAAATCTTACCAAAGGCCATAGCTGCTGCTTCACCATAAAGCTGTCCACTCTGAGTTAAATAAGCCTTGGTATCGAAATAATCGGTCTCAAATAAGGTAGAAGTTCCCTCGCAGGCGCTGGGGGTAAGAATGGGGCTGTCCACTCTCAAGAAGCCATTATCGTCCAGCCACTCACAGATAGAGCGCATGATCTCCGCCCTAACGCGTAAAATAGCATGCTGGCGGGCAGAACGAATCCACAGGTGACGCAAATCCATCAAAAATTCTGTACCATGCTCTTTCGGAGTGATAGGATAGTCGACAGAGCCGGAAATGGTACGCACATGCAAGGCCTGAAGCTCGTAACCGCAAGCAGAACGCTTATCCTCATGCACCTCGCCAACAATTTCAAAGGAGGCTTCCTGAGTTAAACTTTTGGCAATTTGAAATTCCTCGGGAGAGATCTCCGCCTTGACCACCACAACCTGGATAGTCGCCGTTCCGTCGCGCATTTGTAGAAAAAGAATTTTTCCGCTGGAGCGCAACTTGCGCAGCCAGCCCTTCAAAACAACCTTCTGCCCAACGTACTGACCGATCTTCTCTATGGTAACGTAGGGGTAATCCCATTCACCCTGTTTATCTGATCTGGTCCCAAGCTCTACATTTTTCAGTTGCTCTTCAGCCATTGTTTGTTCCTCCTTGTATAAATAAACGCAAATCTCAATCACCGCAACATAAAGTTACAACTTGCTATCTATCCGCCCTCCCCAAGCTAGCACTTTTTAAGTATCCGCTACCTAACCAGGCAACCAGAACTTCTGCACTATCGGCAGCCCTTGCTACACTCAAGTTAAATCACCGGAATATTATCTCTTCTCTTCGACCAAAACAAAAGGGCGGACAAGTCCTTAACGAGGATTCCTTCTCCGCCCTCTGCTATGGCCTTAGAAGCCTAAAAGTTCAAGTCTAAGGGTTAAGCTCTATGTCATCTGGCACATTGACCGGCTCAGGTGCTGCGGGAGGTTCCTCTACCGGGGCAACAGCAGGCGGCGGCTCGGGTGCAGCCGGCTCCACCGGTGCAGGAGGCGGCGCCGCAGGCTCGCCAGGGTTGTAGACCGTATCGGGAACGGGTATATTTTCCGGTTCCAAATTCACATTGCCGCCCTCGGAAGTGTCCACAACGTCGGGCATCACATCATTCCAACTCTGAGCGGCATCGCCGTCGGTAGGAACACTGGGCACAGGAGTAGCAGGCGTATTGTTTACGTTATCACTACGACTCTTCTGTTCCTGGGTGTAAGAGTTATCCTTCTTACCGCTCAACATCTCAGCACTTGGCACCAAATTACCGCCATGGATCGGACAGAAATTGCGAGGGACCTGGCCGGCCGAGAAATATTCCTTGTAAGTGCTGAGGCACTTAGCATTAGCCCGGCACTTAGACTCGCTGCACATGAGCACGGAAACCATCCCAGACTTAGGTTTTTCAAAAGCCTTGTTAGGAAGGTTGCGTACAGCATAACTCATTATAGAGCGCCAGATAGGTGCCGCTACATCGCCGCCAAAGACATGCCACATGGGAGCGTAGTTGTCGTTCCCTACCCAGACCGAACAGGTGTACTGGGCGGTAAAACCGGTAAACCAGCCGTCACGGTGACCATCGGTAGTTCCAGTCTTGCCACCCACAGTACGTCCGGGGATAGCCGCTCCATAACCAGTTCCACCCTCGACTGCGTTCTGCAACATCGAACACATAGCGTAGGCTGTGGACTCGGAAAGAACCTCTTCCTGTCGGGGGAAGGTGTTATCCTCGATGACATTGCCATCTCGATCCTGCACCATCTTGATGCCGCTGGGCTGAATTTTAATGCCACCGTTGGGGAAACAGGTAAAAGCCGAAGCCAGCTCCAAAGGAGTAACCACCGCCGAGCCCAAGGCCAACGATAAGTTAGGTTCCAGCCGCTCTTTTATGCCCAAACGGTAGGCGTATTCTATAACCCTCTGCGGACCTACCATAGTGAGCAGGCGCACGGCCGCCACATTGCGGGACTGCATAAGAGCGGTACGCATGGGTATATTGCCCAGGAAGCGACCATCGGAATTTTTGGGAGACCAGCTTTCAGTATCGCTTATGCGGTAGGTAATGGGAGAATCCGAAATCATGGTATCAGGACCGTAACCTGACTCCACAGCTGTAGCATAGACAAAAACCTTAAAGCAGGATCCCGGCTGACGCCTAGCCTGCCAGGCACGGTTAAACTGGTTGCTCTTGGTCCAGCCCTTACCACCCACCATTGCTCGGATGTAACCGTTGGAGTTTTCGATTAGCACTGCTGCAGCGTTACTGGCATTGTACCAATTGGTATTTTGAGCGATATGCTCAGCAACAATCTTCTCAGCCTGTTCCTGCAACTTGAGATCAACAGTGGTATAAATTTTCAAACCACCTCGATAAAGCATATCCTCACTGTAGCGGTTACTAAGTTCCTTGAGAACATAAGTGGTGAAGTAAGGTACCTTGAGCACTTGGAAATCGGTGCGCCCCTTGTTGGCGTACTTAAGGCCCTTAGTAAGCTCCTTCAGAGCCTCTTTATACTGCGCCTGAGTGATCATATCTAAGGTGCGCATACGCCCCAAAACCTCTATAGCTCGGCTGGTGGCAGCCCTCTCATTTACCAGCGGCGAATAGTAACTGGGCGAAGCCGGAAGACCTGCAATTATGGCAGACTGCACCGGCGTAAGTTTATTCGGTTTAGTTTGGAAATAGACGTTGGCCGCAGCATGAACGCCGTAAGCCCCCGAGCCCAAATAGACATGGTTCAGGTAAAGTTCCAAAATCTCGTCTTTGGTAAACTGTTTTTCAATCTGCAAGGCCAAAAGAGCCTCACGGATCTTACGATGAAAGCTCTGATCGTCGTTGAGGAAGAAAGCACGCGCCAATTGCATGGTGATAGTGGAAGCACCTTGACGTATATGGCCTTTGGTGCGATACAAGTCTACAGCCGCACGCGCAACGCCTACGGGATCAACGCCGCGATGCTCGTAAAAACGTGAATCCTCAATGGCCAAAATAGCATTGCGCATGTGAGGTGAAATATCTTTCAGCGGAACCCAGGTGCGATTTTCCCTAAACAGGGTAGCTATAACTTGACCGTCAGAAGAATAGAGACGAGTCGTCTCGGCAGGTTCATACTGACGCAATTTGCTCACATCAGGAAGTCCCTTGGAATAATTGTTTATAATGACGTAACCAGCCACGCAACCAGCCAGGATTACTAAGAATACTAAAAAGCAGATCCAATAAATAAACTTGGCTAAAAAAATCAGGCAACCGAACCGTTTTTTAGGCTTCTTGGGACTGGGCGGAACAGCTCCTTTCGCTGTGCTCATTTTTGCTCTTACTCCTGCTCTTCTGCTTGGCAGATCTGTCCAATCTGACTGGCCAGACAACTCTGACCAGCCGACCTAGCCTGACCACCGGCCATTTCCGTTTTTTCTTCAGGCTGAACGTCAGCTCCAACATCCCCAGATTTTAATTTCTCAGATGCCTCTTTCTCTTTACGTACCTCGCAAAGTACACCATAAACAAAACTCATAGAACGCTCGGTGGCATACTCTCCAACCAGATCGGAGCAAACCTTGATAACCGTTTTATCTGCCTTCTTTTTTTCGAAACACAACTCAAAAATGCCTATGCGCATAAGGCTACGCTCAACTACGGCCAGGCGGCCAACGCTCCAATTGCAAGTGATATGCCTGTGCAGCATTGCATCTATCTCGGGCAGATTCTGGCACACTCCATCAAAGATATGAGTAACCGATTCTTTTATTTTCGGCCCAGACTCATAGTAGAGAACATCGCTCAAGATCAACTGACGGATCGCATTGAAGCCGACCTCATTGGAAGTTACCCCACCAAAGCCAGCCTCTAACTGATAAAACGCCTGCATGGCCAAAAAGACCGAACGCCTAAACAGCTCACTGATATCACTGCGGCGCCGTTCACGATCTTCTGAATCGGAATTCTTGGTAAAACCGCCCTCCTGCTCGTATTCATCGCGCAGCTTAGCCGCACTCATATATTTTTCTGCTAATGCAGCTCCATCATCCATATCCAGTCTATCTAAACCCCAAAGAAAAATCCAAAGTAAAACAGATAAATTACGGGTGAAATGTTTGCTATAGGCCTACATTTCCTGCCTGAAAGCATCCGTGGACAACCCTGTCCAGTCCACTAAAATCCGTCAAAATCTCCACATCTACAAAAGAAGCCGCCTGCATGAGCCCCTTTACCTCATCTCCCTGCTCACAGCCTATTTCCAAGGCCAGACACCCTGACGGCTTGAGATAAGTTGGCGCTTCTGCAACGATCCTTCTTACAAGTTCCAGGCCATCGTCGCCGCTGAAAAGGGCTAAATCTGGCTCATACTTAACAACATTCTCGTCTGCTCGCGGCCCTTGATTGCGGCCTATGTAAGGCGGATTGGCTACTATAATGTCAAAACAACCGTTAATCTGCTCAAAAAGATCGCCACCATACCAGGACACACACTTTTCTAGCCCCAAAGCGGTAGCATTATCAGCGAAATAATCCCGAGTAAATGGA
Organism: uncultured bacterium; assembly: GCA_900313515.1. Classification (GTDB taxonomy): domain Bacteria; phylum Vulcanimicrobiota; class Xenobia; order Xenobiales; family Xenobiaceae; genus Bruticola. The sequence goes on from OMRK01000165.1 coordinate 9,668, forward strand.
GACACATCCTGAGCCACCAATCTAAGCTCTGGCCACGCTCTCTCACCTTGAGGAGGCCAGTTAGCACCAATGCTAAGTATCACACACCCCGAACCGGTGCATAGATCTAGAACACTTATGGGCGCAACCTCCGCGTAGTTAGCTCCTCCATCCATGCGTTTGGTAGCGATCTTTTCTGCCCAACCTAAGGCGGTCGCCACCAAAAGCTCGGTCTCCGGTCGAGGAATAAGTACTCCCGGGCCCACCCTGAACGTTAGGCCGTAAAAACCACGCTCTTCCAATATGTAGGCCATAGGCTCTCCCTGAGCCCTGCGCTGCTGTTTAGCGGCAATATCCTCGGCTTGGGACTGGGTTAAGGAGATACGCTCCTTGGTAAAAAGTTCCGTATCTCTGAGCCCCAGAAGTGAGGCAACCAATATTTCACTCTCACGTCTAGCCTCAACAGCACCGAACCCTGCCTTCATAAAAAGCAAGCGGCCTCTATCTATGCACTCTTTAAGATTCAACCTATAACTATATCCCAGACCATCAAGTTGCTAGGCCATGCCTTACCCCAACATTCAACCAGCTCTGCCATCTCAGCCGACCAACAACAAACTATCCCAGAACGGCCCCTAGCCTTGTCCCAGTTGTTCCATAAGTTCCTTCTGCTCATTCTCGCACAAAGCCTGGACTATGTCATCCAAATCACCCTCCATAACAGCGTTGATATTATGAACAGTGAAACCAATGCGGTGATCGGTTACCCGGCTCTGCGGAAAATTGTAGGTACGAATCTTTTCCGAGCGATCCCCCTGACCAACTTGGGAACGGCGGTTAGAAGACATTTCATTCTCAATCTTGTTGCGTTCAATTTCCAGAAGGCGAGCTTGGAGCACGCGCATGGCTTTTTCGCGGTTCTGACGCTGTGAGCGCTCGTCCTGGCAAGTAACCACTATTCCGGTAGGTAAGTGGGTCATGCGAATGGCTGATTCTGTCTTGTTGATATGCTGACCACCAGCACCAGTGGAACGGTATGTATCAATGCGCAGATCTTTAGGATCTATGTGTACCTCATCTATGCTATCCGCCTCAGGAAGTACGGCCACAGTAACGGTGGAGGTGTGAATTCGTCCAGACGATTCAGTAACAGGTACGCGCTGCACACGGTGTACCCCGCTCTCATATTTCATATGCTGGTAGACATCCTGGCCGACTATAGAGAAACTTACTTCCTTCATACCGCCTAAATCGGTGTCCTGACGAGCCAAAATTTCGGTACTCCAGCCCTTGCGCTCAGCGTAGTAAAGATACATCCGGAAAAGTTCTTGAGCAAACAGGGTGGACTCCTCACCGCCAGCCGCTGGACGAATTTCTACAATAACATCACGCCCAGCGTAAGGATCGCGCGGCAGGAGCAACTTAGTTAACTCGTCTTCCAATTCGGTCCGCCGCTTCTCTAAATCATCAATTTCCGCACGGTAAAGATCGCGCATTTCCGCATCAGTCTCATCAGTTAAGGCCTTATGGCTCTCCGTAATCTGCTCATTGACCTTGCCCAGCTCACGGGAACGGACCGCTACATCTTCTATAGATTTGCGCTCTTTGGAAAGCTTCTGATATTCGGCAGGATTATTCAGCACTTCAGGATTGCATAAGCTGTGCTCAAGTTCATCGAAGCGGCGTTCCATTTCTTTAAGTTTACTTAGATCAAGCATAACCCTTACCTCATAAAAACACTAAATCCCCGCCCTCAACTTTACCCCAGAAATACGCAGAAAGCGTTCCCGAGGATAGTCCTTAGAAACGCCCTTCTGCAAGATCGGCTCACAAAAAGCCGAACAACTCGCAACACTAATCTTTGATCTTATAGCGCTGACGGAATTTCTCCACTCGGCCCTCACGAGCAACCACACGCTGCTTACCGGTATAGAAAGGATGGCAAGCGCTGCAAACTTCAACGCGCATATTTTCCACGGTAGCCAGGGTCTCAAAAGTGTTGCCGCAAGAGCAGCGGATTGTCGTTACGTGCAACTTCGGATGAGTATTTGCTTTCACGTTTTTACCCTCGAACTGTACCCCTTGCCGCGACATGCGCAGGGTTCAGGGCCAATAAATTGCTGGATCCTACAAACAACCCAGTACGAACGGGAGCCATTTTACCACAATAGGCGGAGAAATGAAAGACCTTAATCACAAAAAAAAACGAGTTTTCTCTTGTGCGCTGCACCTTCTCCGTCGCCTAGGCTTCCTTGGCCCCCATAACCAAACTCAAAACACAGACTAGATGCTGTCCATTAACCATTCTGTATACTGAAAAAATGCGCAAAGTATAGGCCTACCCCTGAAGTCAAGAGCAACCTGCGCGGCAATTTACAGTTTTACCACCACTCATTCACAAAGAAGGGTTTTCTTGAAACTACTGAAAGCATACGCCGTTTTTAATGAAAAGCTATCATTTTTGAGGTATTTGAAAAATTAAACATGAATTGGAATGAGGCTCTTGAGGAGCTGGAAGCCAAGCGGGCTCAGGCAAAACTGGGTGGGGGCCAGGAAAGAATCGACAAACAACATCAGTCAGGAAAGCTGACCGCCCGTGAGCGGCTAGAGAAACTCCTAGATCCGGGCAGTTTTGTAGAGATCGATAATTTTATCGAGTCGCGCATAGACGATTTCGACTTGGACAAACGGCGTGTCCTGGGGGACGGGGTCATCACCGGTTACGGTGAGATCAATGGTCGTTTGGTTTTCGTTTACAGCGAAGATTTTACGGTTATTGGCGGCACCCTTGGGGAATACCACTCTAAAAAGATCTGCCGCCTTCAGGATATGGCCCTGGAAGCAAAGGCTCCCATCATCTGCATAAACGACAGCGGCGGTGCTCGCATTGAGGAGGGCATAAATTCCTTGAGCGGTTACGCAGGCATGTTCTTGCGACATACCTTAGCCTCGGGAGTCATTCCTCAGATAGCTCTTATCCTAGGCCCATGCTCCGGCGGCGCCTGTTATGCACCAGCTATTTGCGATTTCATCTTCATGGTACGCGGCGTCTCCAAAATGTTCATAACCGGCCCCAACGTGGTTAAAACCGTAATCGGCGAAGAAGTCACCGTTGAGGAGCTGGGCGGCGCTGACATCCATGCCCGCAAGAGCGGTGTGTCACACTTTACCTACGAATCGGAATACGAGTGTCTGATGGGTGTGCGCAAACTTTTGAGCTATCTTCCCCAATCTTACACAGCCACTTTGCCTAACAACGAGCCTAAGCACTCGGTTCTAAACAAAATTTCCCATCTCTTCCAAGCCAACAAGGGCTTCGACCACAACGATCGTTGTGACACCCTTGTGGACATTGTGCCCGACAACTCTAAGAAATCTTACGATGTAAAGAAGGTTATCGAGGTGATCTTCGATGCCGGTAGCTTCATGGAAGTGCAGAAGGATTTTGCCGCCAACGTAGTGGTAGGATTCAGCCGCCTGGCCGGAGATGTGGTCGGGGTAATTGCCAACCAAGCTAACTGCATGGCTGGTTCTTTAGATTACAACGCTTCCGATAAGGCCGCTCGTTTTATTCGTTTTTGTGACTGTTTCAATATTCCGCTGATAACTCTGGTAGATGTTCCCGCCTTCCTGCCGGGCACCAATCAGGAGCACAGTGGCATTATCCGACACGGAGCCAAAATGCTATTTGCGTACTCAGAGGCTACCGTTCCCAAGATAACCTTAATTATGCGCAAAGCTTACGGCGGCGCTTACATTGCCATGAACTCAAAGAATATGGGCGCCGATTATGCCTTTGCCTGGCCAATAGCCGAAATTGCAGTAATGGGTGCCGAAGGAGCAGTGAATATTGCCTTCAAAAAGCGCATCAAGGCAGCCGAGGATCCAGCCGCCGAGAAAGCCAAGTGTATAGAAGAGTACGAAAAGCGCTTTTTGAATCCGTACGAGGCGGCTTCTAAGGGCTTTATAACAGAAGTTATAATGCCACGAGAGTCGCGCCAAAAATTGCGTAGCGCCCTTATGGCTCTTAGCACAAAAAGCATAAAAATTCCGGATAAAAAGCACGGAAACATACCGTTGTAAGCTAATTACCACAACAAAGTACTCAGAGCACGTACCCGACCATCTGTCAGGCGCGTGCTCTGAGCTTTCTTCCCCCCTGATCGTTATTTTGCACTACTCTTCGGAAGATTTGCTGGAAGCTTTGGACCTCTTGCCGCTGATGATTTCTGCACTTGACTTTATATACAGACCGTCCTTTTCCAGCTTAGCTGTGGTGTAAGAAGAACCAATAAGGTCACTAGCCTTTTCCCAGAGCTCGGTTAAGCTGCGCAACCTGCTGCTGTTTTCCTTGCCCGCTAAAGCACAGGCGGCTCGGATTCCCTGAGCAGTCTCCTCTCTGTTAACAGCTCCATCCTCACAGATCAGTACAACGCCGCGATTTTCACCATTTTTCACAAAATTTTCCAAAGGCTTGGCTTTAATCCAGCTATTTTTGGAAGTACCGGAGGCTATTTCGTCAACCATAGCTTCGGGAGCTACATTCAAGCAGAGCAAAAGCTGCTCGTTGGTAACCGCCAAATATAAGTCTGAACCAAATGGCAACTTGTATACCTCGGCTCCCTCATCGGTCTTATGACTTGGGAAAGCCGCCATAAACATATTTACCTGGGGGAACTTGGCAATAAAGGACTCAAAAGACTTCCTATCTTTGAGGCCTATACTTAAGAGTATAGGCAGACTGGCAATTTCATCAGGCTCTGCTTTAGCTTCAACCATTTGCTGCCCTTGGATCTTGGCCAACCCCTTAATCGAAATAGCAATTTCACCGCTCAAGACATCATTTAAAAGCTCATTCATGCTGGTGCGATTACGGCGCAAGAACTCATCAGGAAGATCGCGCTGAGCCTTCAACTGAGGCGTAGCCCCCATAATCTCATAGACTAAGTCCCACAATGCCCGTCCGTTAAAGGCAACGACACTGGTAAACGAGCTGGGATGATATTTCAAGGAATTGAAAGTGATGTTGTTGTTGGCATTAAAGAAACGTCGTCCATAGGTAGCGGCTCCTGCCACTTTAGGATCGCAGGCCACATATCCGTTAAAATCTAAGTGTTTGCCCTTACCAGCCCCCAAGATCCGACTTCTAAAAACGCCATAACGCAGGGATTTGACCAAATCGCTGTTATTTTTAGCGAATCCCTTCTCTTGGGGCAGATATTCACTTAAGCCCACATCATTCATGATTTTTTCCACATCGATGTAAGACAAAAGCACATCCTGCTTACCGATCTTACCAACAGCCTTATCGTAGTTATCGTTGTAAGCAAGTGAATCCGTACCGCGGTTGGCGCCGAGGATCGTCTTGAGATCTTCCAAAGAAGTTCCTACGTAAAGAGTATTATTGCTAATGGCCCAGGAAAAGCCTCGCACACCCTCAGGAGCATGTATAGTAGTGAAGTTCTCTTTGGCCTTGATATATTTCAGGCTACTGTCTCCCTTCACACAGGCCTCCTGAACCTTCTGCATAGTTTTTTCCAACGGAGCACCGACCCTAAACCTTTGCATGCAAACGAACAAGGCCCCATCCTCTCCTACTTCGCCGCCTTCCTTGCGTAGCCTGACAATTATAGCTCCGGCTCCATCGGCGTAAGAACTGAGCTCTTTAATGAAATTTTGCTCAGAGGTATTGGACATAGCCGTATTCAAGCGATCGGTAAGCTCTGGGGTCTCCCCTATAACTTTGACAGCACTGCCAAAAAGACTATTAAACTCACTGTCGCGCGTAAGATCATAAGCGAATAAAAACACCGTATCCCGCGGCGCCATCTTGACGGCCTGCTCGATCATATCAACAGAGCCTCCGCCAAAATTGATGGTTTTTATCACAACAAACAAGCCTATTATAAGAACAATAATCAAGCCTATGATCAGATTGCGATGGGAAGGTTTCTTCACTTCCTCTATGCGAGGCTCATTATTGAAACTATCAAGCCGCTCTTGTTCTTCCCATTCTTCATCGGAAAATGGGCCAGCTACTCTCGGCTTGCCAGTTCCCGGTAACTCGTCGTTAGCCCCTCTAAAGCTTTGAGCTTCCAAATCAGGCTTGCTTGACTTGCTTTCCTCCGAATCCCCATTCGCGCCACTTTTAGCCCCATCATTGGAGTTCTGCCGAGCGACATCATCATCGGAGTAACTCAAATCCTCATCCACAAAATTTTCAGGACTCCTCCAACTGACCTTCGGCCTTTCCTCTTGCCTGCCGCCAGGATCAGCAGCCACCTTAGCATCATCTATATATCTGTTATCCATGCCCCTCTAACCGCCTCCTAACCATTCCATTCCTACGATTGCACGCCTGGTAATTCTACCAATTTCAAGGATCTTCCCCTATTTCAGGTTTTCTAAGCTAATAACTTTTCCCGAACAACCCAGAACACTTTTTATCGGCAAAGGTTTAAAGAAAACAGCGGCGAAGGAACGGCCGTAATCTTTTTGACGGTGGTAATTTAAATGGCCAAATTTTGTAGTAAATGTGGTACTCAGCTTCGAGATGCCGCCCGCTTCTGCAGCGTATGTGGCACTCAGGTAGGCGTGCTGCGCTCCAACCGGCAGCAGTCATCTTCTCAGCCGGTTCCCAATGTCGGCTCTGCCTACAATACCAGTGCCAACTCCTATTCGAATACCCCCAACTACTCTGGCGGCACCGCTTCAGATTACCATTTCCAGAATGCCGGAGCAGCTCCGGCGCCAGGAGCTACCTACCAGCAAAATTCGAACTATCCGTTTGGTTCAGCTTCTGCACCTTCGGCGGATGGCACACCTACAATGGCCAATCCTGTGCCTCAGTTTTTTCAGTCATACGATTACCAGCCTCAGTCTCAAGCTCAACCAGCCTCCCCACCCCCGCCAGGCTCCTATAATTCGGGCTCAAGCTTCAATCCCGGCGGTAGAGATTCATCCCGCCCCCTGCCTCCCTTGAGCGATTTCTTCAATGAGGATAGCAGTAAAGAAGATAGGCGCGAACTGGCCAAAGATACCATTATGAATTTCTCCTTGTGGGCAGCGGCCATCGTTTTAATGCCTATTCCCTTCGCCGATTTGGTACTCTTGATGCCCATTCAGTCGGCCATGGTTATAGCGGTAGGTAAAGTCTACGGAGTAAAGGAGACTCCGGAGCGGGTATTGGCCATAATAGCTGGTTCCTGCGGTGCCAGCGTGTTTGGTCAGGTGACAGCGCTTCTTTTGAGCAACATGATCCCCTTCATCGGTTCCCTGGTAAGCGCACCCTTCATTTTTGGCTGGACCTACGGGCTGGGTGAAGTGGCCATTCGTTATTTTGAGACAAAGGGACAGGCCACCGATAGCGAGTTAAAGTCAATATTCAAGAATGCCAGCAAAGATGCCAGCAAAAAATACGATCCCAGCAAGGTGAGCTCGGCTCAAAGTTCCTTGAACAACCTGCGTCAATACATGTCTGAAGAGGATTACAATAAGATCAAGAACCGCTTCGGTCCTGAGGCCAGATAGCCAAATTAACACAGGGCAGGCGGCCCATCTGTATAGGCCTGCATGAAGCCGTTTTAATAGGTCTCTGCCTTGGGGGCTGCATTGTTTGTACAACTGGCTGGGTACGGCTACTGCCGGTCCTGCTGGTGTTGTCCAGTCTGGGCCCCCAAACCTGCCGCCCGCGTATTTTTAGGAGTGTTTTTGTTATGGCCGGGGTATCGCTCTTTCAGAAGTGGCGTTCACAGAATTTTGAAGATCTGGTTGGTCAGGAAATAGTGGTGCAAACCCTGCGCAATGCCCTGACTCTGGGCAAACCGGCCAGCGCCTACCTTTTCTGCGGCCCTCGAGGCACTGGCAAAACTAGCACCGCCCGTATTCTGGCCAAAGCCCTAAACTGCGTCAATGGGCCCACTCCTACTCCTTGCGGCGTCTGCCCAGCCTGCAAAAGCATTGCCAGTGGTTCCTGTCTGGATGTTCTGGAAATTGACGCCGCCTCTCATACCCAAGTCGATAAAATCCGCGAGTTCATCATAGATAAGGTGCAGTTTGCCCCAGCCCAGGTGCGCTATAAAGTATACATTATCGACGAGGTACACAAGCTATCGGCCGCATCCTTCAACGCTCTCTTGAAAACTTTGGAGGAGCCACCGTCCCATGTGGTCTTCATTTTGGCGACTACCGATCCTCAAGAGTTGCTACCAACCATCCTTTCACGTTGCCAGCGCTACGATTTCCAGCGTTTTACCGTAAGACAGACAATGGATCGCATAAAGTACATAGCCGAGCAGGAGAAGGTAGAGATAGATGACTTGGGGGCGGAACTGATTGCGCGCTCCTCGGAAGGTTCTATGCGCGATGCCCTGGTTGGGCTGGAGCAAGCAGTTACCTTCTGCGGTCCAAAAATAAGTGGGGAAGCCATACGAGGCCTTTTGGGACTTGCCGGCTTGGAAGCGGTGAGTGATCTTGTTTCCAGCTTTATAACCCAAGACAGTGCCAAGGCTCTGTCCATTTTAGATGATTTGGTTAAAAAGGGGCGCGATCTGAACAAGCTTACCGGCGAACTCCTAGAGTATCTGCGTCTAATCATGTTGGTCTGTGTCGGAGCAGCCGATGCTGAATTTTTAGGTGTGAGCGATGCTTACTACCAAGAGCTGGTGCAAAAGGCCAATATAGTCAAAATTAACACTGTAAACGGCTGGATCAAGAAAATCCTCGACCTACAACGGCGCATTGGCAAGGATGGCTTCCAGCGCCTGAACTGGGAACTTACCCTAATTGAACTCACAGTGCAGATGGCCCAAGACAGTAGCACGGGGTTAAATGCTCGCGTAGCAGCCTTGGAAGCCCAGACAACTAGGTTAACAGCCCTGCTGGAACGCCAAGAAGGAGCTATCTCCCCAACCTTCACCAATAACCACGCTGTTTCCAAATCTGCTATGGAAAGTTCCGACGCCCAGCCAACCTCTTTCCAGCCAGTCCAGTTTGAGGAAGAACCCAAGCGCCGCCATATTTCGGAGTTGTCAACTGCGCCCCACTCCCCCGCCGCGCAGACAATTCAACAACCCAGCGAACCACCAGCCCCTGCAGTTACGCCTACCGAAGATCTGGGATGGGACGAACCCTCCACCCCTTCGACCTTCCCTAAAAAGAAGTTACAACAACCAGCTCAATCCAGGCCTATGCCTGGGCAACTCCCTGTTTTGGAACCAGATCAATCAGTTAGTCAACCCGCAGGCAAATCACCTACCGGTACTTTGCCCCTCAATGTCTCCTCTGTCCTGCCACTGGCGAGTGAGAATATTCAGGGCGAGCTGATAGCCGGTTCTACCGGGCCAACAAAACAACCGCCGAAGAGTTCTAAAACTGCGGAAAAATGGCGTAAATTGCTGGATTATACGCTTGCCAATGCTCCCGATCTGTATCCGTTACTGGAACAGACTACCTGCCTTTCTATGCTCAAAGGCACCATAAAAATAAAGTACGCCTATTCTCAACAAGAACAATACATGGCGGCTGTTTCCCAACACAAAGACCTAGAAGCCACACTATCAACAGCAATGCAGCGCCCTATCAGGCTAGCTTTGAACTTAGAGGCCAACACAGACAAAGATCCCCAAGAAGAATATTCTCACACTGTCAACCTCCTAATCAACAGCTTTGGGGGGCGAGTTATCAGCACTTACAATAGCCAAGGCAGGTAAGAGAAAATGGACGATAACGTAGATGAGCGCCTACTGGAAATACCCTATGAACGCCTAAGCCCTGAGGCCTTGCAAGGCGTTTTGGAGGAATACGCCACCCGTGGCGGCTATGAGTGTACACTCAGTTTAACAAAACGAGTTCAAATACTGAGGGAAAAACTGGTGCAAAGGCGGTTGAAGATCTTATTTGATCCTATAGAGCAGAACATAAATATTGTCAAAGCAGATGGTAAGCAGTAGATTATGACAAAAGTTGGAGTAATTTCGGATATACATGGTAACCTTACCCAAGAGGTGATTGATCATTTGCAGGCCTGTGAATACATAGTCTGCGCCGGCGACACTGAGGATTTACGCCTAATAGAACAGATGCGGGCTCTGGCGCCGCTGACTGTGGTACGTGGCAATTGCGATTGGCGTCCTTGGGCCGAAGAACTGCCTAAAGACGCCCTTCTACGTGTAGAAGACGTAAACATTTACGTTCTCCACAATCTGCACAATCTATCGTTTGCTCCTGACCCACACAAGATTGACGTTGTGGTGTACGGACATACGCACGTATACAAACAGTACTACAGTGAAGACGTACTCTACCTAAACCCAGGTAGCGTGTCTGAGCCTCGTCAAGGTCAATCTCCGCACATGTACATTCTAGAGATAGAAGGTAAGAGTATCCACATCCAAGATGTGGATCTGGCCACTTCCAGATCCACCCACTGGTGGTGACAACCCATTTACCAGCCCCTTTCCCCACAGGCTGGTGATTCAGCGACTACTCAATACGCTGCACGATCAGCCTGCGCAGATCTTTTACATACGCTTCTATTTGGGACGGTTCCATATCTTCAACGCGACCATGGGGAAGGTCTATAGCCACATCCGCAACGGAGATCTTCACCATGCTTACACCCTTTTTAAAGAGACTTATAACCAGTTCGCGTCGACCGTCCTCATCCAAGTAGTGCTGCACATCGGCCTGGCGAGTGGAGATAATCTTTAAGTCAGATGCTTGTTCAGCTCCATCCTCTTCGACGTCTCCGCGAGTCTTTTTACGGTCTTCAATAATGCGACGCTCTTCATCGGTAAGGTTGGGATTCCAAACTTTTGTGGCGGCTTCTTCCTTTTTGAGGCGTTCCCGTTCCTTCTTCTCATTTATAGCCAAACCAGCTCCCGGGGTAATTTCAGCATTGAACGGTGATCTGTGTTTTACTGTATAAATCACATGGTAATTATCTCTTTTCCACAAAAGAAAATTGACAAAACCCTGTATTGTTATGAAATCGCTTTTATACGAACCACTAACTGTAACATCGGTAAAGCGGTTGGAGGCGCTAAACTTGGTCAAGCCCATCTTATGTTCCAGATCTTCTAGGGGGCCCTTAACCGTAAAATTGGCATAAAGACACACAGCAAAAATAAAGCCTGCAAGCACCACCGCATACAACATAGTCTCTATTTTAACCTCACTGCACTTTCAAAAATGACACACTGCCTACGCCGCTTCGCAGCCGGAAGCCAAGGGGATCCCGACTGATCCAGGTAAAAAAAACAACCATCGGGTGTTCCACCACGGCATCGTATTTTCCCACTAGGAACCTTCACCTTGAAAACTACGCACAAAAGCCTCGCTTAGCTCCACCGCTGCTTCCAGGTCGTTAACATCCAAAATCTCGCTAGGTGTGTGCATGTAACGAATAGGAATGGAGAGCACACCCGTCTCGACCTCCGTTCCCTCCAACTGCATAATTCCGGCATCGGTGGAGCTTACGGCAGCCGACGGCACCAACTGATACTTGATAGACAATCGGTCGGCTATTTCCGTCAGTTTATCGACAACCTTAGGGCTGGCAATCGGTCCCCGCACTATTACCGGCCCCTTCCCCAGATAAGCTTCTCCTAAGAGCCGCTTATCTAAGCCGGGTGTATCTATGGCATGGCACACGTCAAACACTAAAGCAACTACAGGTCTCTTAAATGCCTTTATAGCAGCCTGAGCACCGCGCAACCCAAGTTCTTCCTGAACTGAGGATAGCGCCGTAACCTCTACAGCACAGAAATCTCTACTTAAGCGCCTAAAGACCTCTGCCACAACGTACATACCAGCCCGATCATCCAAAGCTGGAGCAGCAATGCGTTCCCCGCCGCGTAACTCCATATATTCGGACAGGTAACTCACCGGATCCCCCGGTCTAACTAGACGTTTGACGCTCTCGGCACTGGCTGCTCCAATATCGCACCATATCTCGGTAATTTCTGGTGCCCGTGTTCTTTCTTGGCTGTTCTGCATGTGATGTGGCTTAGTGCCTATCACTCCCTCTACAGCTCCATCTTTAGTCTGAATCAATACCCTCTGGGAAACAGCTGTCTTCGTGCTATGGCTACCCACTGGCTGTAGGTAAATCAGGCCATCCTCACTTATGTAACGCACTAAAAAGCCTATTTGGTCAGCATGGCACTCCAGCAAAACTGCTGGTCCCCGCCCGACGTTGATCCTCCCCCATACCGATCCCAAAGCATCAGCCCCAGTATCTTGGGCCCAGGATCCTATGTATTCCAGAAAAGCTTTCTGCACTTCCCCTTCATAACCGGAGACCCCATGTACAGCTGTCATCTTTTTCAGGAATTCTCTGCCCGACATAAACTATAACTCCTATATATCCGCCCACCAACACCCCTTTTGATCTTCACGAGAGCTTTTTTCTTATCCTGCCAAAATAAGGTTCAATGATCTCCGCCGTACGAGCTAAAAAGGCTATTGCTCCCTCCGCAGAGAAGTAGAAGCATGTTGTGCACTTTCGACAACAGATGCTTTTCCCGCAATAATTTTCTTAAAACAAGGAACAGCTTTTGAATAACGATTACTACAACACGGATGATTTTTCAGACTTTTTTTCTGTCTTTCCTAATCAATCTGGATTGTCCAATACAACGAGCAGGCAGAGGTGTACTGATTTGTACGCAATCTCTGATGATTATGCTCGCCATTGCCAAGCGATACAACCAGGTGGCACGTTAGATTCTCCCCTGCGAGTCAGCCAAGTTATAAGGATACTCAACTCCTTATTTAAAAATGAACAAGATCTGCAATTTTGCGTGCGGGGCGAGCTTAGAGAACCTAAACCGTACAGTAGCGGTCACTTTTATTTTTCGCTCTACGATGAAGACGGCAGTGTTATAGCGTGTAGCATGTGGAGAAATCGCATCAGGGCCCGCCAAATAGACGTAACTTCCTTCCATGGCGGCGAAGCCGTGATTGTTTGCGGAAACTTCGGACTTTACAACAAATCAGGAAAACTGAGCCTGGAGGCACACGACCTCGTCCGCTGCGGTCGCGGCACCCTTCTGGAAGAGCTGGAGCGCCTGCGCCAGCGCCTCCAAGCCGAGGGACTCTTCGATGATTCAATTAAGGTTCCCCTGCCTATTTTTCCAAGAGTAGTTGGTGTGGCCACCTCCGCCTCAGGACAGGCCATAAAGGATATATGTAAAACCATCAAAGATCGCTGTCCCCACATAAAAATAGTACTAGCTCCATGTCTATGCCAAGGTGAGAAGGCCGATCTGTCCATAATAAAGGCATTGAGTCTTCTGGAGGCCCGCCCCGATGTGGACTGCATAATAGTGGGTCGCGGCGGCGGTTCCCAAAGCGATCTGGAACCGTACAATTCGGAGGAATTGGTGCGCTTCATTGCCAAGTGTCGCAAGCCAATCGTTTCTGCCGTAGGCCACGAAGGAGACACCAGCCTGACTGACTATGTTGCCGATGTCCGAGCCTCTACTCCAACTCGCGCCGCCGAATTAGTCTCCGCACACACCCGGGCAGAATGCCTAGAAAGCCTGCAACGCCTAAACAACAGGATTTTTGATTATCTAAGCCGTGATCTCTTTTTCCGCCAAGATTTACTCGAAAAGCTTAGAGAACGACTGCCCCGTATCATCAAAGCCTGGCTAGATAAGCAATGGACCGACTTAGGACATCTGGAAAGACAGTTGGTACTTCTCAATCCTAAGCATGCTCTGCCAACCAAAGTGGAGAAGCTAAATAGCACCCGTGAACGCCTTATCAAGGCCCTAAAATACCTGTTAGAGTTGCACGAGTCAAAGTTAGAAAAAGTTCAAGTCGATCTAGAGCATGCTTATGCAGTCTATTTGCACAACCAACAGGAATTACTCAATAAATTGGATTTGAAGCTTGGAGCTTTTTCGCCAGAACATATTTTGGACAGGGGGTATGCTATAGTTACAACTGCCGATGGCCGTATTCTGAATAGAATTGTTGAAAATGGCACTCAACTTAGCATCATAATCAAGGCTGGCTGCTTGAAGGCTGAAGTAACCGACAACCGACAAAATATTCCCTAGCCTAGAATACGGTTGCTTCCGAACAAAAACACCGAAACGACCAGACAGCTTTCAAATTTATCGCTTTTCAACTATCATGCACTGGTCGGGAGTTAAAGTAGTGAAGAAAAAAGTTCTCTATACGATCTATATATTGCTATTGCCAGTTTATGCCTTCTATATCTATTACTGCTTTGCCAGAATACCGCTCACTTCTGACATGGCCAACCTTATCTTAGAAGCAGATGACATCCTGCATGGTAATCTATTTTTAAGCGGCTGGTACCTGACCGGTGCAACCTTTCTCACCACGGAGTTGCTGTATTTCACGATCGGCACGTTAATAAACGGCGTAAACCAGCAAGCCTATATACTGGCAGAGACTCTCATGTTTGTGGCGGCTTTCAGCTCTGCACTGCTGTTGCTGAAATTTTCATCCAGGTACGAAACCCCACTATGTTATATCCTACTCTTTATATCGTTGACAGCCGTACCTTCCATAGGCTGGTGCACAATGGCGAAAGTTCATCTTGGCTGGGTAGGCTGGGGATTCTTAGCTCTGTATTTCCTGGCCAAAGCTCATGACCGATTTGCTCAAGGAGAAACAAAGCAGCCAAGCAATACTGCCGTACAATTCCTGTTGGCGGCCTCGTTGTTTTTAACTTTAGCTATTACAGGCGATGCTCTAGCAATTTTAACCATAGCAGTGCCAACACTTATAGTATCAAGTTTAGAACTAATCAAGCAGTTCAATATTACAAGAACTTGGAAATCTACGAACAAATCGAGCCTATATGCCATACTGGCCACAGTAGTGCCTATAGTGCTGGCTAAACTGATCAATGTGTTATACCTGAAAGCGGGAAAAGCTGATATTACGTACCAAGTTGATGGAGCACTCCATTTTCTCTCCTACAATGATATAACCAACAGTTTGATAAACTACGCCTTCAACATTTCCACCATATTTAATGCGGATATCCAATATCTGTCGCTGAGCTTATTCTATGTTATAACTCTTTTGCCGCGTTTAATCATCTTGCTGGTTGCCTTGTATGTCGTTTTCCGCAATGTATTGAGAAGTTTGCTGCTTCGTCTATCTGAGGATTACGTTAGTCTAATACTGAGCTGGGGAATTTTCATTGTTTCAAGCGTATGTATCCTGTCTAACTTTAATGCCGGACGATACTATTCCTATGCCCCCTTTGCTCTCGTCCTTATCCTAGTAAGATACCTCCAAGCAGCTCCGCTACAAATCATCTCCACCAAGTTGTCTAAGCCTATAATTCTGGCAACAGCATGCTTCTTTATGGCTGCATCTCTATACCCTCCTGTGAGTTTCAGTGCAGCCATAAATCCCAGAACGGAAATGCTTATAAATGTGCTTAAAAATTACAATTTAACTAGTGGATACGGTTCATATTGGTGTTCTTCAGTTATAACTGCAGCCTCCAACAAGGAAGTAACTGTGCGTTCCATATCAGTCAACAATTCGAAACTAAGCCTGATGACTTGGTTCTGCAAGAAATCTTGGTATGATGCACCAGCAAATTTCGTAATAACCCACCCGGCCGCCACAACAATGACCGAAAATGACGTGCTAAGAGATCTGGGTCAACCTCAGGCGATCATACCAGCAGCCGATTTTAAAATTTATGTTTACGATCACGATATTTCTCCCCTGGTGAGATGAGTTCAAATATGCGACCACCATTGTATGCTGTAAGATCCCAACCTTTAGGAAGGGGTATACAAGGCGCGTCCAGTCGAAGTCAGACCTTTTCTTGCAATTATTAGCGTTATTTTCATAAGGTGATGAAGAAAATGTAAGGCAGGTTCTGCAAGGCGAACCTGGTAACTAGATTTCTCGCATGCGTAATTTTGAAAAGGAGAACCTTAATGCCTGAATCTTCTGAAATAAGCTCCGAATTAAAGGCAGCCCCCCAAAGCTATGAGGAAGCCTTTGCTCAACTGAACAACATTGTTAAAACATTGGAGAGCAATCAGTTAGATTTGAAGACTGCCCTCGAACTTACCGCCAAGGCCAAAGACCTTTCAGCTTACTGTCGAAGCCAGTTGCAGGAAGCACAGAAGCAATTGGAAGAACTCCAAGGCGATTAAGAGTTTCGTTGCTTTCATGGTTAAGTTTTATAAAAAGCTGCCTCCCCACTCCTTAAAAACGGCTGTGGGGAAGACGTGCAGAGCAGATAAGAAGGATAGAAATGTTTGATACTGTTCATTTTGATCTAAAAGGTTACTTAAATAAAGAGGCTCAGATAGTCAACCAGGCTCTGGAGAATTATCTTCCCAAGCAGGGCCAGTATGCTAAAAACCTGGGTGAGGTGATGCGCTACAGCGTATTTCCTGGTGGTAAGCGCTTCCGCCCCATACTGACTCTCTCCACTGCCGCCGCCCTCAATGCAGATCCGGCCCTAGCACTTCCTGCCGCCTGTGCCTTTGAACTGGTACACTGTTTCTCCCTGGTGCACGATGATCTGCCTTGCATGGACAATGACGATTTTCGTCGCGGCAAACCCACCGTGCACAAGGCTTACGGCGAGGATACGGCCCTCCTGGCTGGCGATGCCCTGATTATCGAAGCCTTCAATGTGGCAGCTCAAACCAACGTTCCCAATCACCCAGAAATTACCGGGGCCATTGTTAGGGAGACGGCTCTGGCAGCAGGTCATCTGGGTATGGTAGGTGGTCAGATCCTGGACATGGATGCTCAGCATCATGGAGCCACCAAGGAAAGTCTTCTGGAGGTACATAAAGGCAAAACTGGTGCCTTAATTCGCGGTGCAGCCCGTGCTGGTGCTATAGTTGCTGGCGCCTCCCCCAAGCAATTGGAGGAGATAACCGAGTACAGTGAAATCTTGGGCCTAGTTTTCCAAATTACCGACGATATTTTAGATGCCCAAAGTGATCCCGATCCCATAAGTTTCCCAACCTTGTTTGGAATGGAGGAATCCAAGCGCATAGCCCAAGAAAAGACCAACCGCGCCCTGCAGATTCTTGAGCCTTGGGGTGAGAAGGCGCTACCGTTGGCTGCTTTGGCCAATTATCTTTTGGTGCGCACAGTTTAGTTGGATTTGAGCAAAATTTTAGCCCAAATCTGCCAGGATTCCCTCACCTTATAAATACGACCTAGGCAGATTCTGGGACAAATGACGGCCTATAAGCGGCGTGGGCGGTGGGAGTATGTCACAGTACGATAATCTAGAAGAAGTGAGTGAAGTCCTCACCGAGACCCTGCAGGCTCTTTCTTTTCGTGACGTGGCCTGGCGTGGCTTTTACGGCGACCGTTACTATTCACAAGTTCGCCGTTACAGCCACAGTTTGGCTTCTCTGGCCTCTCTGGCTTCCAGCGACGTGGCCTTGTGCCACCTAGCAGCCGGATGGAAGCGGGCCCGGGCCGTGTTACCCAGTGGCCTTTCCCTTATAGGCAACGAGCAACCTCTAGTCATTGTAATCAACGATCTCTCTTCGCTTCTGTTCCACACCTTAGAGACTCTACGGCAGGGACGCCTGGAGGCGATTGTTGTCTTTTTAGATCCTCAAAGGCGCTACATTGGCAACTTTTACGACGAGAAAGCCAAAGAGATTTGCAGTTACCCTGGTATTTTTGCCGCCGCTCGCCATATTCTGTATCCGCCGCCGGTGGACGTAGACCATCCCAAGCGCCTTTGCAATATGATGGCCATTCTAAGCCAGGAACGTGGCATCAAGATACTGCATATTCTAGGTTCTGCTCTCACCCAAAATTCTGCTTCCAGCATTCCGCGTCTTAAGAGCCAAAGTTCCGAAAGATTCTCGGCGTCGTTTGCCACTGAACCTGCAGTCAAGCGCTCTCCCAAGCTCAAACCCGGTGATCTAACCTTTGAACAGTCCGCTCTAAACCGCATAGCTATCGATCTGCAAAACGTACCTCTGGTCTCCTGCCTATGGACCAGTCCCAAAGATCCTAAACAGTTCCGCCGCCTGCACAACCGCCTGCAATTTTCACCTGTAGATGGCGTAGTGCTGCAAGCCGTGGGTATGGCTGCCAGCGGTATCCATCCTCTTATAGTTCTCACAGCTGCTGACATGCCTAAAGTGCTCAGCGAGCTCTTTGCCATGGCGCCCTTCCCAATAACCATTCTGCTGACCGACGCCGGCTTAACCTCCCAAGGAGATCTTTTGCCCAACGCCAATTTCCACGATTTGGCCATCCTACGCAGTTTCGAGCATATGCAGGTGGGCGTGCCCTCCGATGAAGAGGAAGCCAGAAGCATGTTGCTAAATCTGTTGGCCTCCTCAACACCTGGATTACTGCGCTTAAGTAGCACTCCTGCCGTGGGCCTGCCTTCGGCCAAGCATGCCAGGGCAAAAACGAAATTGCAGGGTCGCTGTCTACACGAGGGACAGGATTTAGCCTTCATATGTTTGGGGAGCATGGCTTACCATGCTCTGCTAGCCTCCCGCACCCTAGAATCCTGGGGATACAAAACTGCAGTCTACGATATGGGCTGGCTCAATCCATTGGATACTGCCATTTTGGAGAAAGCCGCCAAAACTGGTCGCATAATAACTGTAGAAGAGCATTCTACCGTAGGAGGCCTAGGTTCAGCCGTTGCCGAGTATATACTGCAACACGTGGAAAATCAGTGCGTACAACTGCGTTCGGCAGGACTCAAGAGTGAACTCTATAGCACTTCTCTGGAGGATCACGGACTCTCAATGGAGGGTCTACTCGAGTATGCTAAAGATATATTGCAGATAGAGCACACTCCCAGCTCGGCTAACGGTTGACCGAGGTTGAAGAATTGGCCGTCGGTTCTTTATCAGATATATCGTTTATTTGAGGAGCCTGGCCATCTTTAGGCATGGCGCTGGTGAAGTTATCTCCAGCGTTGGGCATGACCGATGGCCTAAAGATGCGGCTTTTACGATCAAAAAGGCGTAAGTCTTCCGTTTTTTCTTCCAAGAATCGAACAGCATACCCCCAAGCCGTCCTGTCATCTGCCAAAATAACCTGACCGCTCTTGAGATTCAGCCAAGCCTCACCCTTAATATGGCCCTCACCTACCAGCTCCACATTACTAGGCAAGGGTTTCTGCGGCGTTAAGGTTATCGACCCCTCATAATCTACAACAGCCAGTTCCATGTCTTTTTGAGAAAAAATTCTGGCAATGTGGTAATTAAGGCGGTGTTCCAAATTAATTTTGGCCTTATCCAGAGTATCCACAGGATAAGCTATACTCCAGCGACCAGACCAAACTTCACCCACAGTCACTCGTTTATCGGGACGCACAATCCACAGAGGAGCCAACATTTGCCCCATGCGCACTTCATCCACAATAGGGCTCTCTTGCCCCTTTATCATGAGAAAATTCTCAATTACCCCTCCCCGGCCCAGACGCATAGAGAACACATTATTGAGGAGAGAACCGCTCTTCTTCACACCTATCTGGGCCAAGTTTTCTTCATTTATCAGATAGGCAATGACTGGATCGGCGCCAGTTCGTTCCGTTTTCTCCACACAACCCAAAGCCAAATCGTAAACATCTGGTGTAACAGTATCATCCATTGTAAAGTTGGGCTGTGAGCTTAACCCTCGCACCTCTCGGGCCTTGAGTAGCATGGAAACTATATGAATCGGCTCGGCTCTACCTTCCTGCAAATTCAAAGGAAGAGCTATCCCCAATATGCTCTGCCGCAGACTCGGTACAAAAAATACTAAGGCCGCCGCTAAAAGCAACACGCCTCCTATAGATAAGGCTAAACGCTTCATAAACAAGATCTCTTTACAAAAAAATTTACTGCCCCCCCTATACATCGGAAAAGTCCAGTTCCTGCTTCAGCTCACCTTCAGCCGCCCCTACAAGCCCCCTCTGTGTAGCCCCAACCTATTCCAGAGCCTATTCACCCCCCGACCCCGGCTCGCCCCTGGCCCAGACCTGGCCCGCGCCTCAAACCCGACCTATGTTTCAAGCCCGGTCATTCCTTTGTGGTCAGCTCACCCATCTGAGCTTCATAGATTTTATAATAAAGACCTTTCCTATCCATGAGCTCTTTGTGGGTGCCCACTTCGGCCACTTGACCGGCGTTCATAACCACAATGCGATCAGCATGGCGAATGGTAGCCAGACGGTGAGCTATCACCAGACAAGTGCGCCCCTTCATCGATTTGTCAATAACCTCAGTAAGATTACTTTCTGCCTCGGCATCTAGGCCTGAAGTATATTCATCTAAAATCAAAATATGAGGATTATGCACCAAAGCCCGGGCTACAGCTAGACGCTGCCTCTGGCCGCCGGAAAGAGCCGAGCCTCGCTCCCCCACATTGGTGTTTAAGCCCTGCGGGAATTTAGCTATAAATTCGCTTGCTCCCGACATCTCAATGGCTTGATTTATCTGCTCATCGGTAGCACTAGCATTGCCGTAACGCACATTTTCATAAATAGTATCCCTAAAGAGAACCGATTCCTGGAAGACAATGCCTATCTGAGAGCGCAAGGATTCCAGAGTTACGTCTTTTAAATCGTAACCATCTATGGAGATAATGCCGGAATCCGGCTCGTAAAAACGCTCCAACATATTCACCAACGTGGATTTACCTGATCCATTGGTGCCAACCAGAGCCACAAATTCACCTGGCTCTATGTGCAAATTAACCTTATTAAGAACTGGCTTGCTGGAAGAATAGGCAAAGGAAACATCTTTAAAATCGATCTCACCCTTGATTTTAGGCAGAACTTTTGCACCGGGTGCGGATGTCTCCGGCGCGCTGTCGATAATTTCGAAAGCCCTGACAGCAGCCGCGGCCGAATTCTGACAGCTACCATAAAAGGTAGACAAAACAGAAAGAGGGTGACTAGTCATAGCCATAAGCGCCCAGTATTCGGTCATCTGCCCAAAACTAACCTGCCCTTGTAGAATGCGCGTAGCTCCGAACCAGACCAAAATTACAATACCGATAATTCCCAGAAGTTCAACCACTGGAGATTGCATAGACTGAACCTGCACAACCTTCATCTGAGCGGCATAGTTATCTTCGTTACGATTTATGAAACGCTTGTACTCGTAATCTTCCCGATTGTTGGCCTTAACTACCCTGATGGCCGAAACATTTTCAAACTGTAAAGCAGAAAGGTCGGCTAGTCTGGCCTGAAGCTTACTGGTCTTCTGGCCGATCTTGGCTCCAAAATTACTTATAGCAATTGCCACCAGAGGGCTTATGACCAAAACCACCAGAGTCATCTGCCAATCGCGCCAGAACATCCAGATAAAGCACCCGGCTACCATGAGAAAATTCTTGGTAAACTCAGACAGCAAGCTAAAAACACCGGAGGCAGTAATTACATCGGTGGTGGAACGGGAAAGTACCTCACCGGAGCGCATTTTATCAAAAAAGGATATAGGCAACCTCTGCAGGGCACAGAAGACATTGTTGCGGAAATCCCTAATAGCCAACTGCCCACACTGATCAGTAAGATATTTCTGGAAGTAGGTACATACTCCCATAACTGTCATTACAGCCAAAAAGAGCAAGCAAACAGTATTCAGAATAAGGAAGGGACTGTGCCCATTCTCGTAACTAAAAAACTGATAGAAAGCGGCTTCTTGGGCTGTTTGCGCCCGCTGTGCAGTCGGGCCATCGGTCGAAACGGAGCCTCTTTCGACAGCTGAGCCATTCCCGTTAGTTGTCCCGTCTACTCCATCAACGCTGTTACTCCCGCCGTCGCCCCCACCGGAGGCCTGTACGCCTTCCGTTTCCTCTCCCTGCCTGCCTTGCACATTTTCCCGATGTTCAACCGCCCTCTGCCTTTTGATCAGTTGTTCCTGTTGACGCTCCTCCAAGACCTCGGCTATAACCGGACTGCCCTTAGACATTAAATCCATTATCCAGCCCACAAACTTGGCCTGGCACAAGCGCGTACCTGTAGCTAAAAGATTGAATAGGACGGCTATTATTACTATTTTCCAATAAGGCAGCAGATACTTTAATACACGACCCAAAGTTTTAACCAGGGTTTTAAAATTCATGGCATAACTCTTTCGAACAGTAATTAATGTAAACGTAGCATAGGCACATCGGCCTCATCTATTATCTGCAAAGGATGGCCCTGCAATACCATATTCTCAGCCTTGCTCAGCTTGGAGGAAGGTGGCGTTCCGGACTTGCGCAAGCCGCCCACCACCAAGAAGTCAGTATCAATCCGGAGTGTATCCAAAACTAGGCCGCCACTCTCATGCAACAGCTCTTTCACGTGCTTTCTGGAACCGCAAACGAATTTTCCTGTCAAGCAATAGCGCGTACCTGCCTCCCCCAGTAGATGCCCACGAAACGCCGCCTCTCCCTCTACTCCAGCGTTGAAGGCCCTGAAAGAATCGAGATTTCGATATTCCCTGATATCTTCTGGAATCAGTCTATCTTCACCACGTAAACACTCCAAAAGCTGTCGACAGGCTTGAGCGTCGGACAAAGCGTC
>OMRK01000121.1 GCA_900313515.1 uncultured bacterium
AACTAAAGAAGAGGATATGACTGCTAGGGTTGTCGATCTTTTTGCGCCTATTGGCAAGGGGCAGAGGGCACTCATAGTTTCTCCTCCCAAAGCGGGCAAAACTATCTGCTTGAAAAAGATTGCTGCTGGAATAGCCGCTAATTTCCCAAAAGCCGTACTTATTGCCCTTCTTGTAGATGAGCGGCCCGAAGAAGTTACCGATATGGAACGTTCTATAAAGGGCGAAGTGGTGGCTTCTACTTTCGATGAGGATCCCATACAGCATATATTCATAAGCCATTTAGTTTTGGAGCGTGCCCGCAGGTTGGTGGAGCAGGGAAGGGATGTAGTTATTTTGTTTGATTCCTTGACCAGGTTGGGTCGAGCTTGCAACAATGCTACACCGAATTCCGGTCGCACCATGTCCGGCGGTTTGGATATAAGTGCTCTGCGCATGCCCAAACGCTTCTTCGGCTCAGCTCGTAAGTTTGAACGTGGAGGCAGCTTGACTATTGTGGCCACGGCCCTGATCGATACTGGATCGCGTATGGATGAGGTCATTTTTGAAGAGTTTAAGGGTACCGGCAACAACGAAATTAATTTGTCGCGCAAATTGGCGGAACGTAGGGTTTTCCCGGCTATCGATATTAAAAAGAGTAGCACTCGCCACGATGAGTGTCTGCAGGACAGTCAGACCCTGGAGACCATCACTCTGTTGCGACGTACTTTGGATAGTTATTCAGGGGAACGCGATCCAACCGAGGTCATTATCGAGAACCTGAAGAAGACCATTAACAATGAGGAATTTTTAGGTCGCTTTAAGAGAAACAAGGTCAAGACTGCGCAGGCTGTTGATGGGCAGAAATTATAAATCTGGACATAGGGGTGGGAGAGGCGTTGGCAGTGGAAAAGCAGATACCGGGCGTAGGGTGAGCTCTGCGGCTCAGTGGGGGGCCATTTTGGCCAATGAGCAGGGTGAATTCTGGGACGAGCCGGAGTTGGTCGGTGCTGCCCGCAGCGGCTCTTTTGTGCGAGCTCCTCTACGTTGTGAGCTTTCTCCTCTACCTGATACGGCTCAGCTGCAGTTTCTACCCGGTCGCCATCCGTTGGTTTGGAAATCGGGGCAGTTAACGGAAGAAGCGGCTGGAAATACCTATTTGGGCTCTTTCGGTGCTGGAGCTCCTTCCGTTTATAGGGGTGGGCTGGTTGTGGCTGCTCAGTTGCCGTCCGGTTGGACTCGTACCCTGCTCCCGGCTTGGAAAACTGTTTCAGGGGCTCCTACGCTGCCAATATTTGGTTATACCGCCGTTTTTTGCCACAAGGGTGAGTTGTGGTGTGCTGCCGTGCAGACGGAAAATAATCCGCGTTGGGATCCCCGGGCCTATGCTCTACCTCGACTGAATAGTTGCATTAAAGCGGTAAAGAAGGCCCTGCCAAATAATCGCCTTCTGGGCCAGTTGGAAGTTTGTGCTAAAGAGTATGGTTGCTACAATGCCCAGAATATTTTTTATGGCCGCTGGGAGGGAGCGTCACCCATTTCTCCTCAATGTAATGCTAGATGTCGTGGGTGCATTTCGAAGCAACCTGATGGGGCTCCACCTTCACCGCAGATCCGATTGAATTTCACTCCAACGGTATCTGAAATAACCGAGCTGGGGCTTTTCCATGTTGAGCGAGCCGAGAAGGCGCTTTTCACCTTCGGCCAAGGCTGTGAGGGAGAGCCTCTACTGCAGGCCGAGCGGGCTGCTCAAGCCATAAAGCTTATCAGACAGCAGACCTCCAAGGGTACGCTGCATATGAATTCAAATGGCTCACTGCCGCAATCGGCAGCAAAGCTTTTCGAAGCTGGTTTAGATTCTATGCGTGTTTCTATGTGCTCTGCCATAGAAGAAACTTATTGCGCTTATTACCGTCCTCAGGGCTATAAGTTTAGAGATGTATTGGAAACCATAAGGTTGGGCCGTGAGCATGGCGTGTGGATTTCTATCAACCTGCTTTTGATGCCGGGTCTTAATGACATACCTAGGGAGTTTGAGGCTTTAATTGATTTAATCAATCGGTACGATGTCAATATGGTGCAGCTTCGTAATCTCAATATCGATCCTGATTGGCTTTTCAACCAAATGGCTCCGCCGTCTGAAGCTGGCGTGGGAATTCCCCAGTTTATCGCCAAGTTACGTGAGGAATGCCCCAAGCTGCGCATCGGTTCACACAATCCGGCCAAAGAGGAAATGTGACCTAATCTAAAAGGTCACGTTGTTGGTAGAGTCCGATGGTAAGTTACGGGGTTGGCGGTTTTTGCTTTGCGAGAGAGAGGGCCTCTCGGCCTATCTCTTCTGCGCGGGGTCGAAAGAAGAGCCAGCCTATGAGGGCGCCGCAGGCTATTATGTAAACAACGCTTTTGCTGTAGAGCACGATTGCAAAAGCGGCCAATGTTCCCAGCGCTAAACCTAGATACCCAGAAGTTTTCTTTATTGCTTTGGCCGTGTTGATGGTTACGTTAAGTATAATAGCTGCCACAGCGAAGCGGGCGCCGTAGAAGAATGATTCAAACCATGGGTTGCCTTGTACATAATCAAAAAAGTAAGCGATTATGGTGATAATTAATAGCGGGGGGATGGACGTACCCAAGACGGTAGTTAAGGCTCCTTTAAGGCCGGCCAGTTTGTAGCCAATTAGAACTGCTGTATTTATGGCGATGGGACCGGGGCTACTTTGGGCTATGGAGACGTAGTTGAGCATTTCCTCTGTTTCCAGCCAATGTAGCTCATTTACAAAGCGATCTTGCAAAAATCCGATAATCACAAAGCCGCCGCCCAGAGTGAAGGCGCTTATGCGCAGGGTTTCAATAAAAAGCTTTCCTAAAAAGAACCAGCTATGTCTATCTGTTTTTAAAGGTGCCGTACTAGAAGAAGCGGGCTGAGGAGAACACACAACAACCCGCACTTTTGGGGGGTGCTCAAATTATTCCTGCCAACAAAAGAAGCCTGCTCAAACGATGCTGTTCGTTAGAGTAGGCCTTTGTCTTTGCGGGCACCCTCGAGGAGACCGCAACCGCAAGCCGATATCTAGGGCGTCACCCTAAACCGTACATATGTATTAGGGTGGCGTGTCCTTTCATACGGCTTCTCAACATTTTCTTGCAGGCGGGACAAGCGATTGATCATAGCGGGTCGACCGCCATAACAAAAGTCTGCACCGCCTTATGTTTGTAAGAAACCCATGAGCTCGAGGCTTACTTCTCCACCGGAGGAGTCCAAACATTCTCGGAACGGTTGATACGGCAGAGCAGCATCTGGCGCTCCATGCGTATCTCCTGGGGTAAGCGCTCGCTCAAAAGCACCATCAATTGCTCCTGAGAGAGGATCTCCTGTTTCCAGGCGGCTTTATCTATAGTCATGAGCTCGTTAAACTGCTCACGGGTTATATCCAAGCCTTCCCAGTCGATATCTGCGTAGGTAGGCATGTACCCTAAAGGACTCTCTACGGCGTGAGCACGACCGTGAACCCGGTCAATGATCCACTTCAAGACACGCATGTTCTCGCCAAAGCCGGGCCAGAGGAACTGCCCATCCTTTTTAAGGAACCAGTTGACGCGGAAGATGGGCACGGGGATGTGGTGCTTGCGGCCCATGTTGAGCCAGTGGGCAAAGTAATCGCCCATATTGTAACCGCAGAAAGGCAGCATTGCGAAAGGATCGCGGCGCACTTCGCCGATCTTACCGGCGGCGGCAGCGGTCTTTTCACTGCCAACGGTGGCGGCTAAGTAGACACCATGGTTCCAGTTGAAAGCTTGGAATACCAAAGGCATTGTTGTGCCCATGCGACCACCGAAAATAAAGGCGGAAATCGGCACGCCGTTGGGGTTATCCCACTCGGGGGATATGGTGGGGCACTGCTGGGTGGGAGCGGTGAAACGGGAATTGGGGTGAGCAGCCGGACGACCGCAGCCGGGAGTCCAGTCGTTGCCCTGCCAGTCGATCAGGTGAGCGGGAGCCTCTTTAGTCATGCCCTCCCACCAAACATCGCCATCGTCCGTCAATGCAACGTTGGTGAAGATGGTGTTGGAACGAACACTGGCCATAGCGTTGTAGTTAGACTTCTCGGAGGTGCCTGGAGCCACACCGAAGAAGCCCGCCTCAGGGTTGATAGCGTAGAAGCGACCATCTTTGCCGGGCTTGATCCAGGCAATGTCATCGCCAACCGTCCAGATCTTCCAGCCTTTGAAGGACTCAGGGGGAATGAGCATTGCAAAATTGGTCTTGCCGCAGGCACTGGGGAAGGCGGCGGCCACGTAGGTCTTCTCGCCCTCGGGTGATTCTGCGCCCAAAATGAGCATATGCTCGGCCAGCCAGCCCTCGCGACGGGCCATGTTGGTGGCTATGCGCAGAGCCAGGCATTTCTTGCCCAGAAGTGCATTGCCGCCGTAGCCGCTACCGTAGGAAACGATGGTGTTCTCTTCGGGGAAGTGGACGATGTACTTGTTGTCTTTGTCGCAGGGCCAGGCTACGTCTTTCTGGCCGGGCTCTAAGGGAGCTCCCACGCTGTGCAGGCAGGGTACAAAGTAACCGTCCTCACCTAATACGTCCAAAACTTTCTGGCCCATGCGGGTCATGATGCGCATGTTGGCTACCACGTAGGGGCTGTCAGTAATTTCCACACCGATCTGAGCAATGTGGGAACCTAAGGGCCCCATGCTGAAAGGAATTACATAAAGGGTACGACCACGCATGGCACCCTTGAAATGAGCCTTAAGAATGGCCTTCATCTCCTGGGGGTCCATCCAGTTATTGGTGGGGCCAGCATCCTCTTTCTTGGTGGTGCAGATAAAAGTGCGATCCTCTACGCGGGCGACGTCGCCGGGATTAGAGCGGGAAAGATAGCAACCAGGACGCTTCTCGGGATTGAGCTTAATAAAAGTGCCGCTCTCCACCATTTTCTGGCAGAGGGCATCGTACTCCTCTTGGCTACCGTCACACCAGTGCACGGCGTCGGGAGTGCAGAGTTGGGTAATCTGCTCGACCCATTCGATAAGTTTCTGATTCTTGGTTGGAAGATTGGACATTTTCGTGAATTTAGGGCCTTTGTAAAGCCCCTTTCCTTCCGTTAAGATTTATTTCAGAGGGGCCCTTTTAGCTGCCAATTATTGGCGGTTCAAAAGACCCTCCGGCTTCTGCACTCTGCTGGCAGCTTCTGATAGCTGCAGAGAGCAGAGGTGACAGAACCAATAGCTAAACTCGAATCCTCACACGCTACGCAGTGCTCAAGCTCACTCTAAGCCGCCACCCTAAGCCTGGAGAAAAAACGAAACCCTGGTTAAAGCTGTATTATCCAGAGCAAATTTCCTCTTTTTTATCCTAATTTTTTGTTTCCTGAGTGGGTTGGCTAACTGGGGAGGGAGAGGCCTCCTGCGGTATACCTTTAACTGTTTTGGGAGGCAACTTGCCCTTAGGAGTAGGTGGCGGGGTAGCCACGCCGGGTAGGGCTCTGAACAAAGCTAAATTTACGTTCTGCTCTTGTAGGCGGGCGGCCAGGCTCTTGACTGCCTGCATAGGACTAGTGCTGGTTTGCATTATGGGAGTGGCCTCCACTTCTAAAAGCACGTCCAGAGAGACGGCCAGAGCCACGATAATAGGCAGGCTGTCATCGGTTAAGGGTTGAGAGTGGGCCAAATTGTTGCGTAGGGCTTCCAGCTTGGAAAAGAACTCCTGACCGCGGCGGCGGGAGGTAAATCCCAGGGCTTCGGCAGTGGCCGGGTAACGCAACAGGATGTCTGCCTTATCGGAAAATTGAAGGCAATCGTCTAAATCGATGTTCTCGTGGCGTCTCTGACGTTCTTTGTATAGTGCCACAGCCCTCTCCAGACGGCCCTCAGAAAGGTAACCGCGCCAAGTTTCATCTGGCATTTGAGAGGTAATGGCTCGGTGCATAAGCGTTTCCATTAGGGTGATGAGTCCAAAGAGCCACATGCGTACGGGGGCGTCCTGCAAATCACAAGGACATATGGCCGCTGCTGTCTCACCCATTACATTGACAAACACCGGGCTGCCTTGGGCCAGACTCAAGACTACACTTTTCAGAGAAGCCGTTTCGTGGAGAATGGGCCGCTCGTTAAACTGACGCAATACATCGGCGCAAATGCCAGGGCGATCTAGATCATTCTCATCTAACCAACCGACATATTGGCCTTCCGACTGTACGCCTAGAATGTGACACCCCAGACGTTGAACCAAATCTCGCGCCTGTTCGATGGGCACATTTACGTCTACGGCCGGGAGCAGATCAGCAATATCCTTGGCCGTGAAAGCAGATTTTAGAATGCGGTGCAAGGCTTCCTTGGCCGCAGGTGAACTGTGTCTATGCTCACTCATAGTACGTGCGCCTTCTATAACAGTTTTGTTGCTTCCTTTCCACTGGGCAGTTGACTTTTTTTTTATATTGTGGTTTTATGGAGGTGTGTGTTTTGATCTGAGCATGTGTTATATGCACGCAAAGAACAGACGCGATTTCTTAAGGAAGGAGAACTTGCTGATGTACCTAGATACTGATTGCATTTCTACCGAAGAGATTCACGGCGTTTATGTAGTTCCCCCGGATGAGTGGTACTAAGTCCTTTCAGGGGTGAGTCTGCGAGTTGGCGGGTTTGGCGCACAGGCGTTTGCTGCCATCGAGCTGGTGAGTTCCCTATAGTTGCCTCCCTCGGCTATTTAAGCTAGGGGGGGCTTCGAGTTTTCGGGCATTTGAGGAGCCAACAGTACCTTGAATCACTCCAGTCGTTCCCAACATTTAATCGAACCGGTGGCCTTTGCCCGTGATGGCCTCAGGAATCAACCCAGAAGGTTGCCCCAGCCCACTTCCTCCCAGCTCTATCTCGTGGGTATCGGAAATAAAAAAGCGAGTGACCGCTCGCGTACCTGAGCGCTGAATCACCCGCTATTACAAGGTAACGATGTTCTTACCGATTTTTTGTTGCAATCAGCCACCAACCAGTTACGTACTGGCCGATACGACCTATTTCTTGGCCAGAGCCAAAGCCTGATCGACAGCCTGGCGCGGATCGACGATGCCAGCGCCAAACTTATTCCTATCTGTTACAGGCTCTCCATCTACATATTTTATGGGAGTGGCTGTGTCCATTATGATGCTCTTGATTTGATCATTTTTTATATGATCGTTGGCACCTTTCATTAAGGCTGCCACACCCGCGGCGAAGGGCGCAGCCATCGAGGTTCCGGACATCTTAACGTATCCCTCGGCATCGTTGGAGCAGGAGATAATATCTACGCCGGGAGCCATAATGTCTGGCTTTTCAAGATGATCGAATTTTGTAGGCCCGCAACTGGAGAAATAGGCTGGCCAGTCGTCGTCGGTAGTTTCGGTGCCACCGTCATCCAAGGCGCCCACAGTTATAGCATCGGGAGCGTTGCCGGGGGAAGCCACGGTACCGGGATCGGGGCCTTCATTGCCGGCAGAAATTACTACAGTTAAACCGAACTTCTCGGCCACCTGGCAGGCCATGGTCATGGGATCTAAAAAGCGAGTGCGCTCAATGGGACGACCCAATGATATGCTCAGCACATCTATGCCGTACTTCCCCTTATGAGTTATAGCCCACTGTATACCGTGGATAATTTGGGAAGTGGAGCCTTGACCACAGGCATCTAAAACCTTGACTCCAACTATGTTTGCTTCTGGAGCTACGCCCACATTCTTGCCACCGGAATTGGTGCCGTCACCAGCTACAATACCGGCACAGTGGGTGCCATGACCGCAGTCATCGTAGGGTACGTCATCTCTACCGTTGACGCAGTCTTTGAAGGCAATTATTCGATTTCCAAAATCTGGATGGGGGGCAATGCCGCTATCTAAAACGCACACGCAGGTGCCCTTGCCGGTAAAACCTTGCTCATGCAACTCGCGCACACCCAGCATAACGTTAGTCTGCTTGCCACCCTCGCCGATACTGCTGGCCTCGGTGGCAGGAGTATTAACTGAAACGCCGGGCTCAGCCAAGCCCTTATTTGCAGAAGCTCCTGAGGCCTGACCGGGAATATGTTCCCCTTGGCTAACTATGTACCCGGCTTCATTGTCCAGGGATATGGAAACTTGTCCGTTCTCCTGAGCCTGGGTGAGCTGCTCCAGAGTATCCTGGCCCGGGGCGGCCATCTCTATGGAAAAACCGCCGATAATAGGCAGATCGGCCGTTACCTTGTTCTGGGCATTGTCGGCCAGCAGTTGAGCCTTCAGGGCGGCCAGCTTCTCTTGGTCTCTGCTCTGTATGATTAAGCTGACCGGTTGATCGGCACAGGAGGCAAAAGTTTCTTCCAGCGAGGCGCATGGGCCAGCATCTTGAGAAGTGGTGACTTGCGCAGAGTCAGCAGTTGGCCGACTCGAATTCAAAGAGCTGGAAGTCAACGACCCTGACCTCATATTTACTGGTGTATTTAATGCGCTAATAGACATCGCTTCTACCTGCTTTTTCCAGAATTCTACTTATTTCTATGCAAATCAAAAGCTGCTTCACCCACCCCCAAACTATCCCACTGAATACTAGCATTAACGGAGGCTTGAAGCAACGGATGAGAGCGAACAGGTGGAATTTTTTTTGCTAATGGGTGAAATTTTAACAAAAATCTATTAGGATTCCCCTCGTGTGCGGTTTAAAGCGGACTGGAAAAGGAGCGGGCTTAATGAAACGGTTTACAGACATACGCCGA
Source organism: uncultured bacterium (assembly GCA_900313515.1). Classification (GTDB taxonomy): domain Bacteria; phylum Vulcanimicrobiota; class Xenobia; order Xenobiales; family Xenobiaceae; genus Bruticola. The sequence goes on from OMRK01000121.1 coordinate 8,697, forward strand.
TAATTTTATGATGTTATGCTGAGGCGGTTGGTGGTATCAATGGCGGCCCGCGTGCATAGACCGATAAGTTGACTTTTTTTACAAACGTGCGTTATACTGCGCACGACTGTGTGACAGGTGGGGATATCTAGCCTGCAGTTGCGGTATAGGCTTCACGGGTGGGAAACTCCCGCTATGGAGCATCGGGAACGCATAGGCTTGGGGAGTAGAACACCGATAATGCCCAAAATTACCAACGATTGGCTTAATGTGATAGGGGAGGAATTCCAGAAGGAATATTACGTAAAGCTACGTCGGGTGCTCATTCATGAGTATAAAACCCAAACTATCTTTCCCGCTGCTGATGATATTTTTAATGCTTTCCACTTCACCCCTTTTCATAAGGTCAAGGTGTTGATTTTGGGGCAAGATCCCTATCACAATGTCAATCAGGCCATGGGGTTAAGCTTTGCTGTTTCTCCAACTCAGCCGGTGTTGCCGCCCTCATTGAAAAACATCTATCAAGAACTACACGACGATTTAGGCTGCCCAGTGGCAAAAAGTGGTTGGCTTAAAAAGTGGGCCGATCAGGGCGTGCTCCTACTCAATGCTATTTTGACCGTGCGAGCCCATCAGGCCATGTCTCACCAGAATTTGGGCTGGCAAAATTTTACCGATGCTGCTATCAGGGCAGTAAATACCATTGAACGCCCGGTTGTCTACGTGCTGTGGGGGCGATCAGCTCAGGAGAAAAAGAGGCTCATCACCAATCCTAAGCATCTGGTGCTCTGTGCACCTCATCCCAGCCCCTTATCCGCTTTTCACGGTTTTTTTGGTAGCCGCCCCTTCAGTAAGATCAATAATTTTTTGCAGGAAAATGGGGAAGAGCCGATCGATTGGCAGATCGAAGATTAAGGAATAAACCATTTCGATCGATGGAGAGACTGTGATTCGCAGTATGCGTGGCTTCTCGTAAGACCTAAGGCGAGTCCATGATTTTTTTTACCTGGCTTTCTCAGTCGGGTGAGTGTTTTTTGTCTCCCTCTTGACAAAACAATAATGATAATTTATTATCACCCGCAGAATTTACGAAGCTATCTTGAGGAGCCCTTGGCTGTTGCAGATGGGGCGTTTCGGTTGTAAAGATTATGACACAGACTTCAATGGGCAGTTGCAGTGGTAAGACTCATCTAAGGGGCTGGGATCTGCTGGGAGTGGTGCTTTCTGGTGCCTGCCTTATCCATTGCACGGTTTTGCCGGCGATTTTGGCTCTTTTGCCCGTTTTGGGTAGCCATTTTCATTTGGATGACCGTTGGCACTTTTATATCACTCTCCTGATAGTTCCGGTGGCCTGCATAGCTCTGGTTACCGGCTGGTGGCGCCATAGGAAAGGGTTAGTGATGATTTTGGGCTCTACTGCCCTGGCCATGATTTTGGGGGCCCATCCTATGGAGGAGATTGTGGGCCAACAGCCTGCGGAAGTTATTGCTGTTTTGGGTGGTTGCCTCCTGATAAGTGCCCATCTGTTCAATCACAAGTGTCTGCACGAGCATGCCGATCGGGAGTACGAGCGGCTTCATCAGGAAGGGCTGCCTATTGTTGGTGATGCCTCAGTCCAGGAGCAGGCGGCCGAGGTCGCTCGCCCAGGTGAGCCGGTGCCGCTTAAGACAGAATCAGTAGAATGTTGCGAGGAAGCGGCTGAGATGTCTGATAATTTCTGCCCGCTCTGCGGCCATGCTCACAGCGAGGACGAAGCAGTAGCCTAAAAGTATTTTTTCTCAGAGGAGAGGCCACCCCAGCATATTTTTGGAGAGTAAGCTGTGGTTGGCCTCTTTTTTGTGCCTTGGAGTGGGCTGGCTGTTTTAGCGAAAACATTCGGCCAATGATGCTCTGCGCAGGATAGACTCTTTCCAAGACAGTTACTGTCAGGAAAGTTAAAGTACAGATATACGTTATAAATCCAATGTAGGCAGGAACGCGCCCATTTTCTACAAAGAAGAGATCCTTCTAGGTAATTCGTAAACCTGGGTGGGCAACTTTGCAAGCACGTATTTACTCTATTCTTCGCGATATAACCTATTTGGATTTTATCGATGTCCTTTTGGTGTCGATATTTTTCTATTACATACTGCTCTTAATCAAAGGCACCAGAGCACCGCAGATTTTACAGGGATTAGTGGCACTTTTGGTTTTGCAGGGTGGCGCCTATCTGGCCCAGCTGGAAACCCTGAGCTATCTGCTCAACGGTATTTTGGTATCCACTGTGGTGGCCTTGCCGGTGGTCTTCCAGCCGGAGTTGCGTCGGGCCTTGACTCGACTTGGTCAGCAGGGACTCATTGCCTCCAACGGCGCTCGTGAATTGGGTCAGGAAGAAGAAAAGCACATCATAGATGAGATTGCTTTCGCTGCTTACAATCTCTCCACTACGCGCTTTGGAGCGCTCATAGTCCTAGAGCAAGAGACTGGATTGCAGGAGATTATCGAGACCGGCCAGATGGTAAACGGGATCATATCCGCTAAGTTGCTTCAGACTATTTTCCGTCCCAAAACCCCTCTGCACGACGGGGCGGTGATAATTCAAGGGAATAAGCTTACAGCGGCTGCTTGTTATTTGCCCCTGACTGAATCAGTGGTAGATTCGCGTTTCGGCACCAGGCACCGGGCGGCTATAGGCATTACCGAACAGAGCGATGCTATTGTGGTTGTAGTCTCCGAAGAAACTGGAGAAATTCGCATAGCCAGAGATGGCGTTTTTAGTCAGCCCATGACGGAAGAAGTACAGGTTTGTAAAGCCCTCAATAAGGAGCTTATGGAGGAGACGAATAAGGAACAGAAGCGTATCCTGTCTAATGTTGGCTTGAGCTGGTTGCGTAGCTTGGGAGGAGCCAAGTAAATGTGGTCTAAACTTTTAGCTCGTCTGCGCAATAACTTTAGTTTGAAGCTTTTGGCCTTCTGTATGGCTTTAATTACTTCAATTTTTGTAAGAACCATGGCCGAGCCTATGCAGGATCTGCCCTCCCAACGCATTTACACCAAACAGATCGATGTTTTATCGCCGACCGATAACGAGCTTATCTGTTCCATAAATCCCAAAGAAATTACAGTTACCGTGAGCGGCAAGAAGAACGTGATCGATAGGATCGATCCCAACCTGGTTTCGGCAGTGGTGGATCTGCGCTCCCGCGTCAAGCCAGGCACCACCTTGGAAAAGATCGATGTCATGGCTCCAGGTGGTGCAGAAATCTCCCAGGTTGATCCGTCTCATGTGTGGGCGGCGGTTTCCAAGCGCACTTTTTCTAGCGTTCCTGTAAGGGTTAGCCTTTTGGGGCGTCCAGCTAATAATTTCCGTTTTGATACACCTATGCCCGAGCCTACTAAGGTTCGTATTGTGGGTAGCATGGAAAATGTTGATAAAGTTTTAGGTGTGGTCGTGCCTATCTCTGTTTCCGGCGCCAGTTCCACTTTCAGCACTAAAGCTACCACTCTGAATCCTATCGATGCCAATGGCGAAAAGGTAGAGGATGTAGAAATTTACACTTCCAGCATTTTTGTTACTGTTCCCATTTATCCGGTGCACAATGTTAAAGTGGACTTAACCAATGTTGATATTAGAGG
>OMRK01000171.1 GCA_900313515.1 uncultured bacterium
GTTGAATGGGCCAACCTTTCTTTGCATATTAAAGATGCCGAAACTGAGCTGGCTAAGGTCAACGATCCCGACAGGTACAATGAGGGATCGGCTAACTATCGTTGGGCGGCTAGTTCGGTTGGAGCTGTCTCCGCTCGCGTTTCTGGTTCTCTGCCTGGGTGTGCCCGCACTCTGGAGCGCCTTTTAGGGTGCACCTCTTATAGCGATGAAACCAAACTCTTAGTTACCTCTTTGGTGCAGCATCTTAGAGCTTGGGCTTCTACTTATTATGAGGCCCACCACTACTTCGATCTCAATGCCCAAATGTTTGATGTAGTTATTTTCGATAACGCCAATCATGTGAATCTGGCCTGGGCTCTGCCTTGGGCTTACCGTGCCAAACGTTTGGTTATAATAGGCGATCCCAACGGCATACCGCCGAGCATCTTCTTGGATGGTGCTCAGCTTACCCGCACTGCCGAAACTTGCGGCTTTGATCGCGCAGATTTGGCTGAAAAAGGTTTGGAGTATGGCAGTGGCAATGTCTTTAAAGCCTTCAACAAGGAAGCCAACACTTAGTGAGTGGTGTTAAGGTGAGCAAGAGCTCTGAGAGTGTGCATTACATTTATTGTAATTTAAACGGAATCTCAGGGCCCTTTTTCTTGATAGGCGACTGTCATGGGTGCGGAGACGAACTGATTGCTCTTCTGGTTAAACTTGGCTTTTATGTAGATGGGCTGGGCCGCATCTGGGTTAGGGAAGGTAGTAAATCGTCTGGAAGCACACTAGTCTTTTTGGGTGATTACTGTGATAGGGGGCCAAAAACGGCCCAGGTTTTGCACATTCTCCTGAGAGCCTGGGCAGATGGCCCAGAGGTCTTCCCTGTGTTAGCGAAAGTGCCTGGGGGCGGGGTGGTTGGCAGCCTTGCGGGCGATAATTTAAAAAACTGCACCGAGCAGGCTGTGGATTGTGAGGCGGTAGATGTCTCAAATTTGGCTAGGAAGGCGAACACAGTTGAAAAATACATTTCGAGTTCGCAAGGTGAAGAATGGAGCCAGTTGGGGAGTGCTGTAGGAACAGCGACCCGGCAGATCGTCGAAAGTAGCCAATACGTTCAAAAAAATCTTCTGTTAGATAGGGCCGGAGCCTATCATTTTAAGGCAAGTGCGGAAGATCCAAGTTGGCATGAACTTGTTGAGAATGCTAAGCAGCAAGGCGGTTATTCGCCTTTGGTGGTAGCCCATGACTGTTGTGGTTTGGAGCCGAGCCAGTTAGGTAATAATTTTCTGCCTGAAGTGACCTCTGAGTTTAGGCGTGTGCCCATCCTGGCCATACGGGGAAACCATGAATACCGGCTTGAAAGAGCCATGCAGGGCCACAAGGTGCAAGGGCTTTTTAGCGGTATGGCCGCCTCTATACTCAGTTTGCGGGCCGCCTGGCAGGGTCGTTACCACTTCATCGGCCGCGAGCCGGTTGAATATCCCTTTACTTATGAGGATCTAGGAGCCTTCATAGCTTGCCTACCACATTATTTAAGCTTGGACGGAGGTCGATTGGTAGCCACTCACGGTGGTTTAGCCGAACGGCTACAAGGGACCGATGGTAAGGAAGCGGCCAGGTTCTGTTTATTTGGCGATGCCGAAGGACGGTTGGACGCCAATGGTTTTCCTATTAGGCGTCCATGGGAAAAACAGTACACCGGTTCAGCGTTGGTTATTTATGGACACACCCCGGTAACGGAAGTCTATCGGTGCAATAACACGGTTAACATAGATACCGGCTGTGTTTTCGGCGGCTCCTTGACTGCCATAAGTTATCCCAAACTTGAAGCTGTTCAGGAACGTTCTCGCTACGCTTACAGTTTGCGCTATGTCCTCTAATCCGTCTTTTTATCACTGTCTTGGGCTTCACGGATAAACAGACCTATCCGCTTAACTAGAGTGTCGTAATCCATTAGGCCTTCGACTACCTCCAAAGTGTTGCCATCCGAATCCAAAAACCAGTAAGTGGGGATGGCTTTAACCTGTAGTTTATTGTACAGCACAGAATCTCCCAGTCCCATCTCAAAATTTATGGCTTGCTCTTTGATGATTTTTTGGGCCTTGTCTTGCTGGGTGTCGTATACTAGGCATATTATGCGTAATTGAGGAGCTGGATACTCTTTGCGGAGCTGTTTTAAAGCCTCAATTTGGGCAACCGATTTATCGAACCAGGCCGGGGACCAAAGCGTGACAATGGTAAGATGCTGCTTAGAATCGGGGCGAAAGCTCAGCTCCTTATCTGTGCCTAGCACTTTGGCGCTCAGCGAAGCCAAAGGCTTGCCGGTGGAACGTATTTGTGGAATGGTATGATCTACATCTTTGTTTGCCGTATTTGTATGGCTAGTTTTCTCGCCGCCACCACAGCTAGTAAGTAAGAAGAGGCTCAATACAAGGCAGACCACCAGACCCAGACTTCGCAGTTGATGCGACATGCCTGCGCGAATATCTTCGGTAATGGTTTGCAAATTAAGGAAGTTTTTTATATTCATTTAACCCTGCTATTTCTTGATGTGGACTTACAGTTATGACCTTAAAGCTTTTGAGCAACACCAAGCCGGGAGGACTGCCCTTTGGTTTTTTGACCTGCTTTAGATCACAATAGCTCACTTCCACTTTTGTGGAATTGCGCACCTTGCAACTGCGAGCCGCCAAAACGGCGGCCGCTTCCAATACCTCGGCTGGAATCCTTCGCCCAGCCGCCTTGATAACTACATGGGCTCCAGGTGAGTTGTGGGCGTGTAACCAAATATCTCCCAGAGCGGCTATTTTGAAGGTTAACTGGTCGTTTTGGCGCGGATTGCGACCGACCAGTATTTTAAAATCCTTGTACAAAAAAGCTTTGGGTCCTTGGGGGCCGGTCTGTACGCTACGGGTGGCTTTACTCTTCAGCTGGGGATTTTCAGAAATCTTCAGATCGTTCCACTGTCGGCGTATGTCCTCCAATTCTTGAGCTTCAACAGCACTCTCCGTAAAATAAAGGAGATCGTCCAAGAATTCTAACTCTTCGCGAGCTTTACGAATAGGTTCCTGCACAGCCTCAACGGCCCTTTTTAAGCGATGGTACTCCTTAAAATAGGCTTGAGCATTGTCTCCCGCATTTAACAAGGGATCCAAAGTTATGGCTATCTGCTCTTCAGACATACCAACCATGAGCTTAGAACGTTTAGCTTTTACCTTTTTCCCGGATTTATTATTTGTCATTGACAGCTTCTCTGTGGAGTTTTGAGCCTCTAAGAGGGTTCGAGTTTCGGGATCGATAAATTCAGAAGATAAATCTATAAACAGATGCTCGGAAGCCGGAGCAACAGCGTAGATATGGGCCAAGATTGCCTCGCCGGCCCAGCGCATCAATGGAGCCGAGCGGGTACTTTCCAGGGCCTCCAATCGGCGCTCTAGAACTATTTGCGCCTTATCTTTGGCTTTCTGCAGAGATCTTAGCAGAGGGCCGCGCCTATCATCTATACCCACCGGCGCGGCTAGATCATCCAAAAGGCCGAGCAAGGAATCTATCGGTTTCTCACCGGGATCCTGCAATGACCAGGGTGACACTTTACCTTCAGAAGAGATCACTGGACTGAAGGAATCTTCCTCTAAGAACATCTGCCATTGATCTAAAGCTATGGCCAAGTTGGCACAACCGTCCTCGCTCAAAGACTCATCGGGAGCTAGACCGGCCATTTTGACAATCAAGCCTATCTGCTGATTTGAGAGGCCGAAAAGCGAAGCAGAAAGAACTTTAGCTGCGGGCTGTCCTAAAAAAGGTGCAAACAATTTAGGCAGATCCGCATAAGTTACCAGAGAAGCGTCTGGCTTGGTCGGCAGGGCAGGGGGACGGTAAGGTTTACCGGCCTGCTGTGAATCCTCTTTGGTATCGCGAACCAGCATACCCATAATCTTCTGAGGTGCATTCAACAAATATAGATTGTTACTTCTGTTGAAAAGCTCCAAAACCAAAACTTTATCATCTACGTAAAATTTTACGAGCCGTTCCAAGCCGTGCTGCTCGATTTTATCGATTTTGTGGCCTTGGAGATGCTTGCGCAAAAGCATTATAAAACTGCTGGGAGCCTCCGCAGGAGGAAGCTTCTGGTTGGTGAGTCCAAGTCCGGGACTGTTTTGTCCGAGACGCAGCAGAAGTTTATGGGTAACTCCGGGACGGCGAACTTGCATAACCACGTCCAGTCGGGTAAGTTGCGAAATCTTTTGCAACACACCACCTAGCAACATGGGTGTAAGCTCTTTAACTATAGCTTTTAGAGAAACAGAATCTAAGTTCATGCTAACCGCAAGCTTTCTAGCAATTATGGCCTTTGCCCTTTGTAAATAGGTTACCGAGGAAAGAGTGCATGGTGACAATATTCAAAAAAGATGTTAAAGCTTTCAACTTGTCGAAGCTCCATCCACTTTGACAAGCAAATTTTGGTTGTAAACGAACTTTGGAGAATATTGCCTTGAAGTATAATTTTGATCAGGTGACAGAACGCTCTAATAGTGATTCTTTGAAATGGAATGTGGAGCCAGGCGAGCTGCCCATGTGGGTGGCCGATATGGATTTCCCCACCGCGCCCTGTATTCTTGAAGCCTTGAAGGCTAAAGTGGAGCATGGCATTTTTGGTTATACGCTTCTTGCCGACGAATGGTACTCTTCCATTCAAAATTGGTGGCAAACCCGCCATAACTTGACAATTTCCAAGGAATGGATCCTCTTTTGTCACGGTGTAGTTCCGGCTATATCGAGCCTGATCCGTCGCCTTACCCATCCAGGCGAGAACGTGCTCATTCAAACCCCAGTTTACAACTGTTTCTTTAGAACTATAAATGATAATGGCCGCAATGTTCTGGAGAATTGCTTAAGATATGCTGATGGTGAATATTTCATAGATTGGAATGATCTAGAAGAAAA
>OMRK01000242.1 GCA_900313515.1 uncultured bacterium
AGGGCAGCTAAGCGCTCGGTTATGTCTGGGGCAACGCTGTAAAGGGGAAGGCCTTCGACATTTTCGTAGCGCTGGGGAGCTGGAGTTACAATTTTGAAATTACTGTTCTTTAGGGTATTCCTAGCCGACACGCTCTTCTTCTCGCTGTTGCAGGCGGTGGCTAAAAGTGCAATGGCCCCTATAGCTAGTATGAACAAAAAAACGGGAATTTTACGCTTCATAGTTTCTTTATGCCTCTAATTTACTTCCCCCCTTAGACAGAGCGCAAAGTTCCTTTTATAAGATAATATCCCTGCAGATCATTATAGGAGAAAGCGGGAGTAGGGAGAAGTGAAAGGGGCAATGTCTAAGTTTTACACCGTTGATGAAGTAGCTGAGTTAATAGATATCCCTGCCGATACCATACGTGAATGGATTACGGATGGCAAGGTGTCGGCCTCCCGCCGAGCCGGTGATGTTGTTCTGCGCCATCATGAGGTGCAGCGTCTGATTTCGGAACTTGGCCGCGACGCTAGTCCGGAGCAGTTAGATGAGCCTGCTGCAGCCAACAATGTGGTTAGCCAGGGTAATTCCACCAGTGGTGGGAACATGACGGGAATGAATAGTGTGCGAGAATCGGCTGCTGCCGGTTCTAGCGAAGGTATGGCTGTTCCCGGGCAGGGCTCAAATCAGGTTCACGGTGTAAATAGAAAAGCCGGCAAGGTTGGTTATTCAAATGGTGGTTCGATGGTTGAATCGGTCCCATCTGGTGTGCCGCAGCAGGTTTCAGAGACTGTACCTGGTGGTGGAGGTTTAGCCGACTATTACGGTTTTATTGCACCGCCGCAGGCGCCACATAAGCCTTCGTCTATGCAGGCTCCCCACGCTTCTTCGCCACTGAAGCCTTCCAAGGCCGCCATGCCACCGCAGGCTCCTAGTGCACCCGCACCTATGGCGGCGCCTCAGGAATCATTCGCGCCTCCTGTCCCGCCTATGTCTGGTCAGGCGGCTGTGCGTGAAAGACGTGAAAAGGTTTTGGCTGCTCCTACTGGTAAACTTACCGCTCCTGCCAGTAAGCAGGTGGCTCCCGCCAGTAAGCAGGCGGTGTCTGGAAATCGTGAGGCCTCCTTTGAGGGAGAGCAGGATGGAGCAGAAGCGCCTGCCGCTCCTTATGCCTCTAATGTTGCGCCTACGCCGGCATCTGCTGGTAGTGCGGCTGCCGGTAACGTGGGTGACGACGGCAATTCTATCTCGGAGAGGACACCTGTTGGTGAAGTTGCTACCTCCGATAGCGCGGCTTCCGCTCAGTCGGTGGCCACGTCTTCTGGTTTGAAGATCCAGAGCGGAATAGCTTTAAATCACAATGTTGTTCCTATAGCCATAGATTATAATTCGCTTTACGACAACGAGTTAGACGAATACGAGTCGCGGCTTCGCTACGATGATATGGAACTGCCCCTGCCCGCGTCGTCCTCCGATTCATTCTTCTCTGAGCACAAAGATGGGGCCGAGACGCACCAGAGTGGTGCAGGTCTGGCGATTGGTGGTCGTGGTTCTTCAAGTGGAGATTCCGCCTCATTTGAGCAGACTTTGCAGCGTGTAGTGGAGCCTTTGGCCAGAGCTCAGGCGAGGCTTATCAAGCTTTTCAACGATTACCGTGAGGGCAGGCAGGAGACTTCCGGTTCTGTTTCTGCCCCAGAGCGTTCCCTGGAAGCTGTCATCACTAGGCTCGAAGATAAGATCGGCAGTATTGGTGCGAGTACTCCAAGTGATGGGGATAGCAGAGCCCTGCGTATATTTGTGGAGGCTGGCTTAGGGGAAGTACGCAAGGAATTGGCTTCTTTGCGTACCCTGTGCATAGAGCGCTTTAATGCTGTAGATAACGATCTTAGCGTTGGTGGTTCGACTGCCAAGCTCAAAGAGTCATTGGAAAGCATTTTGAGCGCTGTGAATAGTCTGGGGAAGGGAAGTTTAGCTTCAGCAGAAGGTGCCGATCTGAGCGCTCTGCAGAAAAAGTGCGAGCTACTTGAACGTAAGTACAAGAATCTGCGTTCTGAACACGAGCAGGTGTTGAGCGAAAATTCTCGGGCCAGTGTACAGACAGCCAATGCTGATTCCGTTCTGGATCGCCTGGAGGTTCTGCGTGCACCTTTGGATGCTTACAGTTTGGAAGCTGGCGAGTTCGCCGAAAAGATAGTTACTTATATTGAAAGCTTAAGTGCTGGGAAGCAGAAGGCAGAGGACAAGTATGCCGAGTGCAAAGCCCAATATGAAGCTTGCGAGGAGGAATCCTCGACCTTCCAGCTTTTGATAGACAGCTTGCAGAAAGAAAACCACCAGCTCAAAGAGGATTGCGACAAGCTTAGGGAAGGACAGGTCTCCAAGGATAGTTCTCAGGATGGGGAGCTTCAGAAATTGCGTGAAACCTGTGAGCAGTTGCGTAAGGTGTCTAGTGGCTCTAACGTGGAGCTTCTGAAGTTGCAGGAACAGTTGGCTGCCATTGAAGCTGAAAAAGCCTCACTGGAGCATAAGTTGGAAGAGTCAAATGCTCTCTGTGTAGAGTTGCAGAAGCAGTCCCAGACGCAGGAATTGGAAGAACAGAATAAGTCTTTATCTGAACGATTGGATGAATCGCAGGCCGAGCTTAATTCGGCTCGCTCCGATTTGGAAGAGGCCAAGAACCTTTTGGAGGAGGCCAAAACTGAGATTGAGGACACACGCATCCAGCTTGATCATTCCAACACGGCCTACAGCGATCTTTCTGCCGCTTACCGCAAAAAGGAGAGTGAGGCTGAACAGGCGCAGGCCGAGTTAGTGCACATGCAGACAGTCGCAAAATCGGCAGAGGTGCAGGCAGCCGAGCTGGAAAGCATGATTACTGAGGCCCATCAAGAAACCTTAGAGGTTAGTGAAGCGCTCAAGAAGGCCGAAGAGCAACTTAAAGAAGCCGATGCTAAGCTGGAGGGTTACGAGAAGGAGCTGAATGAAGCTCACAAGGAGCACGATAAACTGCAGGCCGAGCTGGCCAAAGATCGTGAAGAGGGAGAAAAACGAGCCGCTACAGCCAAGGCCGAATATGATAACGCTCTGGCTTCCATAAGAACCGAGTTGGGCAAGGCCAAACAGGAGGCGCAGGATAGCGCGGCAGAGATACAGGCCCATAAGGAGGCCACCGCTCAGAAGGAGCAGGAAATGCAGGAGCTTGCTGCCCGAGCGGAGGCTGAGAAGGTGCGCTTAATGAGACGAATAAATACCCTGCAGGCTAAAAATGAGGCCTTGCAGGCCGAGATTGAGGAACAGCAGGAATTTAGCGGTAACGATGCTGCCAGAGCAGTTGAGTTGCGCATGCAGGATCAGCTCGATGCGGTAAACTTTGAGCTTAGTGAGGCTAAAGCTCAGCTCAGGGAGTATAAGCAGAGGCTTCAGAGTATTGGTGACGGTGATGCTTTGGGCGCAGATCTTCGCGAGGCTCTGGATAGAATTGACAATCTCCAGGCTGAAAATGATTCCTTGCGTTACGAGTTATCTTTGCACAGTGGAGAAGACATTCAAGGACAGTCTGCAGAGCTGATGGCTGCTTTGGCCAACCTTGAAGAGGAGGGGGCGGAAAAGGATCGTTTGATTCAGGAGGCTCACCAGGATCGCACTCGTTTACGTGAAGACTTGGAACGCACTAAGCAGGCTCTCTTCGAGCAACAACAGCTTTACGAGCGTGAGCGCAAAGAGTGGTCGGAAATTTTAGCCAAGCAGGTTAAGGGTGAAGCGGTCACTACGCCGGGTTCCTCGGCCGATTCTTCAAGGCGTGGAGGCTTCCGGCTCTTTAGGAACCGCGGCGGTAACGTTTAGCAGATCGGCGCGGCAGAGAATGTTCGATTTTAGGGGGAATTTTGCTTTAGAGAAACCGTTGCTTTTGGCTCAGCTGAAGGTGACGGCTTCTTCGTATTTTTTGGACAGATTAAAAAACTGGGAAAAATAAAGGGCCGTTTATGGTGAGTTCTGGCGTTTAGGAGCTGGAATGTTGGGAAAACAGGAAGGAAGGGGAGAAATTTAGGATGGGGCAAGAGGCGGAGAGTAAAACCGATATAAAGCAACTAGGCTTGTTGGCGGCAATTTTCAGCCTAGGCTACGTCTTCTGGGTAGTTGGGGCGATGGAGATGGTGGAGCGACTGGCTTATTACGGGGTGCGCGCCGTGGCCGGTCTCTACGCCACAGCTCCGGCTTCCGAGGGAGGCCTGGGGGTGACGGCCGCCCAGTTCGGTATAATCCTCATGATTTGGTCAGGTTTTCAGGGCTTTATCCCCATATTTGTGGGTGGATTGGCCGACCGCTACGGTTACAAGCTAATGATCGGTATCTCTACCGTAGTTAAGATGACCGCTTACCTGATCATGGGCTTTCTCCCTACTTTTTACGGTTTCATGGCCGGTGCGGTTTGTCTGGCCACAGGTACAGCTATTTTTAAACCCGGCATTCAGGGGACTCTGGCTAAGACGACTAAGCCGGAGAACAGTTCAATGGCCTGGGGCATTTACTACCAAACTGTAAATATAGGTGGCTTTATCGGGCCGGTGCTAGCCGGATTTCTGCGTAAGATGGAATGGAGCCACGTCTTTTTTGCCTGTGCGGCTATTATTGCCTGTAACTTCCTGCTTTTAATTACCTACAAGGAACCAGGGTTGGAAGAGCGCCTGGCCAGGGCCAAAGAGCGTGAGGCAAAACAAGAGAAGCAGGGCAATATTATTCTGGATACCTTAAAAGAG
>OMRK01000164.1 GCA_900313515.1 uncultured bacterium
TACTTCGTGCCATTTGCCTTTGCTATGTGTTTGAGAAGGGCCAGGGTGTGAAACTATAGAGAATAGGTCGCGACATACAGCGCTTGCGCTATTCCAGCAATTTATCCAAATCTCGAACGAAGAGATCTACGGTAGAGCCCACTACTTGTAAACTATCGGCACAGACTTTGTCTAAGGTATCGCCTTGAGTGTGCCAATATTCGGGATAGATGGCGTTATCTTTTTGATTGAAGCCTATGATGTCTATGGCTGGAATTTGGGCAAGTAGGAAGGGAAAGTGATCGTCGGAAATTGAGCCGATCTCTGTTCGTTTAAACTGTTCAGTAAAAAGCAGTTCGTTCCCCTTGGAAAAGAGTAATTCCATTAGCTGGGGATGAGAGATCGTGTCGTAGGTTAGGCGCAGATTTTTATCCCCTATCATGTCTAAAATTATTGCAGCTACAATATCATTAGCCTTTAAGCCCTCGGGAGCTGCATTCTGACCTAGGTTGCGAACAAAGTGGGTGCTGCCGTAAAGGCTATCCTGTGAATTCCAATCTTTGAAAGCTTCTTCGCCGTCAAAAAAGACTAAAATGAGCCTATGCTTATCCAACGGTTTGGCTTTGAATACTCTGGCCAGCTCTAAAAGCGCGGCTACTCCTGAAGCGCCATCGTTGGCTCCCACAAAGGGGAATTCTTGAAAGTGCTTGGTGTCGTAGTGGGCGCCTAAAATTATGGCCTTACTGCCCTGCCGGGGAGCGCTTTCGCCAGCATTTGTGGAAGTGGTAGTTCGTTTGGCGACAGTTTTAACTGTCGAAGCGTTTGCTGACGCGCTTCCCTGGTCGGTTGGCTCGAGCTTTGCCTGGGATGAGGGTTGTTCAACTTGACCAGTTTTGGCACGCACTCCACGGAGTTGTTCTTTAGAGTGCGGTTGGGCATGGCCGGGAGGAATTATGGCAACGACATTAGCCATTTCTTTAGGACCTTCCGGGGTCTGGGCAGTGAATTTTTGCTCGTAAACGGTGCAGCCTATTTCTTGAAGATTTTTTTGCAGCCATTGGCGGATGCCGAGATGTCCGGGGCTTCCCACATATCTTTCACCCAGCTCGACCTGGTAAACTAGATCTCGCCAGGCTCGCTCACCCTTAAAATCGCTGGCGTTTTTAGGCAAATTTGGACTAACATTAGCGGCTCCGAGCGGATAGGCGGTTGACTGAACTGAACCATCAGGGTTGGCCTTTTCGTGACATCCGCTCCACAATAAGCTCATTATCAGTAGAGTAGCCGATATCTTAATTAGCGTATTATTGCCTTTTGTTCCCATTAAAGCAGCCTCTAATTTTTGATAAGATGTCAAAGTTTGTATTGGCAACCGCCAGTAAGGCTAAGCCTTGCATGGTTCCAATTACCTTACAGAAGTTGTCAAAATGCTCAGACGAGAATTTAATTATCCCGCAGTTGCCTTAACATGTAGTCATTCCTGAACTTTTGTCCGCCTTTTGGATCCTCTTCATCAAGTAATATTAGCCATTTGGGCCTTATTCCGTACATGCGTAGCATATTTAAATCCCGACACAAGAATCCCCAATACTTTTTATAATACTGGGACTTTACGTTGTCGGAAACTTTTAGATAATCCATAAAGCCAGCAAATTCGTAGTAGGTGAAAAAATCTAAGGAGTTAACCTGGGTTTGGAAGTAAAATGATACTCCAACGGCTACTGTTATAAAAAGCATGGCTACTTTGCTGCCTATTTTTTGCCAATTATCTAACAAATAATCGAATAACAATAGGGAAGGCCAAGTTAATTCACACATGATGAAAAGAAGATAACGCGGTCCGTAGCATCCTGTTCCTTCCCAGTCTACAAAGGCAGAATTCAGTAGCAGGCTTATCAGAAAGTTTACACCTATTAGGCAAGCTTCCTTGGGAAAACGTTTGCAAAAGATTGGCATGGCGACCAGCGAAAAGAGCAGGAGGGGTTGGTGTAAAAAGATGCTTTTGTCCGACTGTAACAAAAAACCACAGAGCCCACCCCATAAATTGCCACTGAAGGGATGAACTACCGGAGCCCATTGGGTGTATCCGGTTGAGAAGCAGTCGCCGAAGCGCCAGTAATTGGTGCCCAGGAACAACGCGGCTGTAAAGAATAGCGGTAGCCAAAGCCAGACAGTTCCGAAGAAGCACTGCAGACTTCGCTGCGGCCAAGTAGATGGCTTAAGCTCGTTGATTCTGCAATATGACCAAATGATTATTGCCAGCCACACGGGAACGATCAGAACATAAACGCACTTGAGCATTATCAAGCACAGTAGACCAATCCAGGCGCCAGCCCACATCCAGGACGGAGCGGACCTGTCTTTTTCTAAGGACCTTATCAGAGCGACGGAACAAGAGAAGAACAAAGCGGACATGGTCCACTGAAAGATTTCGCCTGTGTGAGCTCTGAGGTAATTCCAGCCAAACCCTCCGAAAAGACTTATCAAGGTCCAAACCAGCCCTACATTTTGGCGTTTGCAGAACTGCAGGGAACCTTTGTAAAGCACAAAGGCTAGCAGCAAGACCCACAAAAGGTTGTACCAGTTAGATAGAGTTAACAATCTTCGGTCGTAGTCGGTAACGTGATAGCCTAAGGCTGCGTAAGGGCGTTGCTTTATGAAAGAACCGTACCAATCAGCCATATCGTAGATGGTATGGCCGGAAATTTTGTTCCATATATAGATAGGCGGCATTGTAAAGATGGTTGTAAATACACCATATTTTAGATAATATTTGCCGTTGCGCGGATTGCAAAAGAAAAATTGGCCTCTTTCGGCTGGCTGCGATAAGGCATAGGGAGCTGGAACATCGCCTTGTCCCTCGAGCCAAGCCTGAGCCTGCATGCGCACCCAGTAAGGATCGCAAGGATACAAATGCTTGGGAAAGGTCAGAATGCAGAGAAGGGCAGTGATGATCAGTAAGATGATTACTCTGCTCGATTGACCATCGGTATTTTTTGAAGAACCTAACGTAATCAAACTCAATTATCTCTCATTTCCCTATCTACACAGATCTCTTTGACCATCTTCGCTCCTTTAGGATTCTCTTTTTCGAGGACCTGCAGCCAGTATGGCTTCTCTCCTCGATCACGTAGAGCTATAAGCTCATTGCACACCAGGCCCCAATATCGTTCTCTATAAGTTGAGAGAACGTTGTCGGAGGCCCCGATCCAGCTTAAAAAACCTTCCACTTTGTAGTAGGTGTAAAAATCCAGAGAATTTATCCTAGTTTGAAAATAAAATGATACGCCTAAAACAAAAACTAGGATAATGGAGCAGATTTTACATTTGAGCTGTTGCCAATTATCCCATATATAATCTAGCAAAAGCAGGGATGGCCAGGTAAGTTGAGAGAGAATGAAGATTAAATAGCGTGGACCGTAACAACCACCGCCGCTCCAATTGACATATTTGGAAATGAGCAGCAGGTTAGCCAAAAAGCTGAGGCTTATCAGCCAGGCTGTGCGCGGAAAGCGTTTAAAGAAACTGGGCAGAGCAAATAAGGAAAAGAAAAGCAGGGGCTGATGTAGGAAAATGCTCTTGTCTGGGCGGAAAAAGAAGCCGTATAAGGCTATCAACGGATTGTTGCTGAGCGGATCTGCCTCTTCGACCCACTGGGTGTATCCGGTGCAAAAGATGCCGCCGAAGCGCCAATAATTGCAACTCAGAAATACTACTGCAAGCAGTGCTAGAGGAAGCCACACCCACGGGGTAAGACATCGCCTAAGGAATTCTTTTAGTGAGTCGGCCAAGCTGTTCTGTTGAGCCTTGCTTTTCTCCTGATCGACACAAGTATTTTTGCCCGAGGGCCAGAGGGTTACTGCTAGCCAGATGGGGAGCAGAAGAATGTAGCTACTTTTCATAAGAACCAAGCCACTCACACTTAGCCAAGCTCCCAGCCACAGTAAAGCTGGAATGCGGCGCTCCTTTTCTATACAGTCGAACATGTAAGCAGAACAGGCAAAGAACAGAGAAGCTGCTGTCCACTGACCAATTTCGTAGGTCTGTGCTCTGAGATAATTCCAGCCAAAGCCGGCGAAAAGTGTAGCCAAGACCCAAATAACGCACAAAATTGGCCGCTTGCAGAAATGGAGGGCGCTCCAGTATAGAATGGAAGCTAAGATTAAGGACCAAAGCAGATTGTAGTGATTAGTGAAGTACAATAAGCTCGGGGAGTAGGGACAGGCACTCAGATTGTATTCTAAAGCCAAGGCAGGATTCTTTTTGATGAAAGCCTGGTACCAGTTAGCCACGTCCCAAATGGTATATCCGGACATCTTATTCCAGAGATATACAGGCGGTGCCATGAAAAGAGCTGCGGCAGGACCGTATTTTACGTAATAGCCGCCGTTACGTGGATTACGAAAGAAGAGCTGTCCTTCTACAATTGGAGGTACGACCGCGTATTCTGCGGGAACATCACCGCGCCCATCCAGCCAGGCCTGCACTTGGAAGCGAAGCCAGTAGGGATCGCATGGATACAGCCGCTTGGGAAAACTTGCCAAGTTAACCACTAGGACGACCAGTAACAGGAGTAGCCAGCAGAGCTTCCTTTGTTCGTTTTCACTCATAACTTTGACGACGGTTCGAAAATTTGCAAACTGGCTCCTGCAGGGCCTTGGGGCCGTTCAGTTATCCAGAATCTTATATTTATATTTAGCGTTTATGTATCTTGCAGCATTGGGATTTTCCTTACTCAGTTCTATCAACCACTGAGGTTGTACACCCTTGTCACGCAACAATCTGAATTCGCGACAGAGAAGGCCCCAATAACGTTCTTTAAACTTGGAAGAAACATTTTCGGATACTTTCAACCAAGTTAAAAAACCATCAACTTGGTAGTAGGTATAAAAGTCTAGGGAATTGATGATAACTTGGAAATAGAAGGAAATGCCGACAACGGAAATTATCAGCAGAGAACATAGTTTATGCTTGAGTTCAGCCTGGTGATCGGCAAGATAATCAAACAATAGCAAGGCTGGCCAAGTTAGCTGAGAGAGTATGAATATCAAGTAGCGCGGACCGTAGCAACCGCCACCACTCCAATTTACATATTTGGAAATTAGTAGCAGGTTTACTAGAAAACTGAGACTTATCAGCCAAGCTGTCCGCGGGAAGCGCTTAAAGAAGCTGGGTAGGGCAAATAGAGAAAAAATAAGCAAGGGTTGATGTATGAAAATGCTCTTATCCTGTCGGAACAAGAAACCGTATAAAGCCACCCATGGGTTGTTGCTGAGCGGGTTGGCCTCTTCGGCCCATTGGGTGTATCCGGTACAGAAGATACCACCAAAACGCCAATAATTGCAGCCTAAGAACACGGCTACGATCAAGGATGTAGGAAGCCATACCCAAGGATTTAGGCAACGTTTTACGAACTCTTTCAAGGAAGTAGCAAAGCTATCTGGCTGGTTTGTATTTATTTCTTGATCCAAGGCAGGAAGTTCCGAGCCACTTTTGCGAGCTGGCCAAAAGGTTACTGCTAGCCAGATAGGGATCAGAAGAATATAACTGCTCTTCATGAGAACCAGGCTGCCCACACCTAACCAAGTTCCCAACCA
>OMRK01000219.1 GCA_900313515.1 uncultured bacterium
GTAATGTAGGGAAGGCAGGGGGCGAAGAGACGTAAAATGGTGCGCAGGGCTAAATAGAGGGCAGCCATAGCCGACCTGCGTCCCGGAGTATCCTCTGTTTCGTAGGAACGACGTTTGACCAGCTCTACATAGTCATCGCAGAAGTTCCAGAAGGTTCCTTCGACCAGCTGCAGAGCTGCCGCGTACTCAAACTTGTTGAAGTAATCGGTAGCCTGTTTTACCACTTCGCGCAGGTTAGCCAGCATAGCTACATCCAAGGGCTCAGTTACATTCTCGCGAGTCCAGTTCTCTCGGCCTTCCAGATTGCTGCTTAATTGGCTGATTACGAAGCGACTGGCATTGAAGAGCTTGGTAACTAGCTTGCGCCCTAAATCGAAGAGCTTGGTGTCGAAGATGGTGTCTGTGCCCAGGCGGGCGCGGGCGGCCCAATAGCGGACGGCATCGGCCGAGTACTCCTCAAGGTAAGGCTTGGGAGTAACCACGTTACCCTTGGATTTGGCCATCTTCTTGCGGTCGGGATCCAAAATCCAGCCGCTTATTACCACGTTCTTCCAGGGGATGTTGTCCTCGTGCATCCAGGCTTTAACGATAGTGTAAAAGGCCCAGGTGCGGATGATCTCGTGAGACTGAGGACGGATGTCCATGGGGAAGAGCTTGGCATGCTTTTCGGGATCGATTCCCCAACCGCTCACAATTTGCGGCGTGAGGGAAGAGGTGGCCCAGGTATCCATCACATCGGGATCGCCAACGAAGCCACCGGGCAGGCCGCGCTGCTCCTCTTTGTATCCGGGGGCGGGTTGGCTGAGGGGATCGACTGGAAGCATATCGGCCGTGGCAAAGATAGGATGCTCGTAATCGATCTGGCCCTTATCGTCTAAGGGATACCAGACCGGGAAGGGGACACCGAAGAAGCGCTGGCGACTTATGCACCAGTCGTACTGCAGGCCTTCGATCCAGTGCTCGATGCGGCTGCGCATAAAATCGGGATGCCACTCGATCTGGCGAGCCTTTTCCAGAATTTCTTGCTTAGAATCCAATATGCGGATAAACCACTGGCGGGTAGTGACAAATTCCAGCGGGAACTCGCCTTTTTCGTAATATTTGACAAATTGCTTGGTGGGACGAGGTTCGCCCAGCAGTTCACCAGATTCACGCAGAAGCTCCACTATCTTGGCGCGAGCCTGTTTGACAAAAAGGCCTTCCAACTGAGCATAGATGGCGTTAGCTGCTTGAGGATCCTGGCTTTGGAAGGGTTCCCGAGTGTAATCTACGTGCAGAAGCTTGCCATCTCGGCCTATGATTTGACGCAGGGGCAGATCGGACTTGCGCCAGTATTCTACGTCGGCTGTATCTCCGAAAGTGCAGACCATTAGAATACCGGTACCTTTTTCCGGATCGGCATGTTCGGCAGGAAGAATGGGCACCACCGCCTTAAAGAGTGGAGTTATGGCCTTTTTACCAAACAGAGGTTTGTAGCGCTCGTCGTCAGGATGAGCCACTACGGCAATGCAGGCTCCCAGGAGCTCGGGACGAGTGGTAGAGATGGTGAATTCACCGCCGCCCTCTATTTTAAATTGCAGATCGTGGAAGCGACCTTCGCCCTCCTTATCGACCATTTCGGCCTGAGCCACGGCGGTACCGAAACCGGTATCCCAAGCGGTGGGCAGTTCGGCGTGATAAACGCGGCCCTTCTTAACCAGATCCAGGAAGGAGAGCTGGGAAACCTGGCGGCAGTGATCGTTTATGGTGCTGTAGGCCAAGTTCCAGTCGATAGAAAGCCCTAAGTGGCGCCAAAGATCCTCGAAGGCTTTTTCGTCTTCATGGGTTAAGGCAGTGCAAGCCTCAATAAAGTTAGGCCGGGAAACCTCGGTCTGTGGCTGAGCGGTTTTCTTTTTCCCAGTGCTTTCCGGCTGGCGCACCAGTTCATAGTTGGGATCGTAGGGCAGGTTGGGGTTGCATTTGATGCCGAAAACATTCTGCACGCGCCGCTCGGTGGGCAGGCCGTTGTCGTCCCAGCCCATAGGGTAGGCAATATTTTTGCCCAGCATGCGCTGATAACGCACCACCAGATCTTGGTGAGTGTAGGAAAAGACGTGGCCTATGTGCAGAGAGCCGGATACGGTGGGCGGCGGACTGTCCACTACAAAGGTCTCTTCTCTGGGTCTGGTGGAATCCCAATTGTAGATTCCCCACTCAGCCCACTTCTGAGCCCATTCGGCTTCGGCTTGATCAAATTGGTATTTTTTAGGAACCGCCTTCATAGCTTTATAATTTTAAACCTCCAGATGGTTAGTTCTTTTTCGTAATCTTAACCAGCTAGACTACCTGGCCAGCACTAAATAACCTGCTTTTCTGGTGCTA
>OMRK01000166.1 GCA_900313515.1 uncultured bacterium
GCCAACTCTTTTGTGGTATACCTGGAGGGACTCGAACCCCCAGCCTATTGGTCCGTAGCCAATCGCTCTATCCGTTAAGCCACAGGTACATATACAAACCACTCACCGCCCCAACGGCTCCCAACAGGCACCCGCAGGAACACCCACTTTATACCATACAAATTTTTTTTTGTCAAGTTCCTGGCCACTTGCAATAACTATCTTTTCAAAACCGCCGTCCCTCTCCCACGCATGCTCGCGCCACCTCCTGTACAAGACCCGCCACATACAGGCCAACCGCAGACAAGCCTCCGGGGAAGCGCCATCCCCATCAGCGACCCCTACTCCTATTTTCACAAACAAGACCGCCACACCTAATTCCCCACCAGCCTACAGCTACCCTCATTACCAATTGCCAATTACTCTCTCGCGTCCCGTTCACCACCTGCCCACGCCCACACGCCCCGCGCTTGATTTACTCGTTTCTAATTACGAATTACGCATTACGAATTGCTAATTGCTAATTCCCCACCCGCCAGTGGCCCCTCCCCCCCTGTTCCGCCCTCTTCGCCATAGATATTTTTCAAAATCAGGCACAATTTCCGTTCAACCACAAAAAATTCTCAAAAAAAAACAAAAAATTTTTCTTTTTTCAGAAGGCCTTTCCAGCAACAAGCAGAACACAACGGAGTTAAATGCCTTAGACAAGTTGTCGAGGGGAGTTCTTCTCCGGAAGCAATTTGTTCTTTGCTTGAAGCCCTGGCAGGATATTGCGAGTTCTGCCAAAATCTTAGTTGCCTAAGAGTATATATTAGCCCCACTGCGTGGAATGGAGCCGAGGTCTGTTTGAGGAAACTTCGAGACACTCACTCGAGGCGCAAGGCACCGAACCGTAGGAAAGGCAAGTGTACTCCGGCATTTTTATAACTCAAAATACATAAAAATAAGGAGATCATGCAATGAATTTACGCATGAAAACTACGGTTGCTGCCGCAGTATTTACACTCGGACTAGCTGCCCCTGCTTTCGCCGCTCCTTTGTTCCCGGATGTTCCCGAGAATCATTGGGCTCGCGATGCTGTAGCCACTTTGGCTGCTAAAGGTATTGTCGAAGGTTATCCGGATGGAACCTTCAAGGGTGACAGAAACGCCACTCGTTGGGAAGTTGCTATGATGGTTGCTCGTCTGCTCGGTCAAATGGAGCAGGAGCACGCTACTTTCGCCACCAAGGCTGAGCTTGCTGAGCTCCAGAAGCTGGTGGATGCTCTCCGCAGTGAGTTAGATGCCCTCGGCGCCCGTGTTGGCGTGTTGGAGAACAGAGTTGACAAGCTCGATCTTCGCGTTTCCGAGCTTGAGAGAATTACCTTCTATGGTTCCTTGGAAGCCCGCGTGACTGCTCAGTCTTTCAGCAATCAGAACGATGGCATTCAGGACAACAACGCCGGTGGTCCTCAGGGTAACTACGCTGGCCACTACATCAACTACAACGACGCCGCTGGCTCTGTCGAGGGTATGTCCATCAACCCCGTTATGGGCGGTGTGCTTCCCGTGGCCGACTATCGTAAC
Organism: uncultured bacterium; assembly: GCA_900313515.1. Classification (GTDB taxonomy): domain Bacteria; phylum Vulcanimicrobiota; class Xenobia; order Xenobiales; family Xenobiaceae; genus Bruticola. The sequence goes on from OMRK01000166.1 coordinate 1,545, forward strand.
GGCGTAGGCCTCAGCAATGGTACCGGCTTCACCATGAAGGGTATCCTCGGTATGCGCATCCGCGTTTCCGACGATATCGACGCTGGTGCAGAGTTTGCTGCTTACACCTCCGCTGGCAACAGCGTGGTCGATTCCCTCTGGGGCGTGAGTGCTCCTTATCTTTGCAACCAGTTCGGCGGTTCCAGTTCTATGAACAGCCTGAACAATGCTTGCTACACCCGTATGGTGCTGGATAACTTCTGGGTAATCCACAATCCTTCCGGCATTAAGCTAACCTTGGGTGCTTACAGCGAAGATAACATGGACAACATCCTCTTCGCTGGCCAGAAGAACCTCGCCGCTTTCGGTCCCGACTATCTGGATCGTTTCGGTTTCAATCTGAGCGGCAGCCACGCTTTCGAGGCTGGTGTTCTCCGTTGGGAAGTTCTCGGTTCTCGCATCTCCACCTTCGGCGATGATATGACGAATGCTCCGTCTCAGTATGACACCGACATCATCGGTGCTGATATCGGCTTCGAGTTCGGTGGTGGTCAGGTTAAGTTGAACTTCATGCGCGCTGCCAACGAGGCTGCCAATGGCGATCCTCTGCTCGTCGGTTTGATCGGCGACACCGGCAACTATGCTTTCAACCACACCAACCTTCCTTACGGTTACGGCGCTATAACTGGTGCTGACGACAGTGTTGCGGCTACCAGCTTACAGTGGGTCAACCCCAGTGGTTACTTTGTGAACGTCGCTGGCCTAGAGATGAATGGCCCCGGTTCCACTTCTGACAACCGTCCTATCCCTGGTTGGGACACTGCTAACGACAACGGTTTTGGTGCTTTCGGTCCCCAGAGCATGTTTGGTTACGGCATCAGCGCCAACTACAAGTGGGATCTGGGTGAGTCCGGCAACGAGATTTACGTAGCCGGTGAGTATGCTCACACCGAGTACAAGCCCAACAAGGATTCCGGTTACTCCTCCGACGGCAACGCCTTCCGTGTGGAAGTTGGTGCTAACCTCCTAGAGGGTGACTTGGATCTGAGCCTGGCTTACGTGGCCGTGGATCCTACTTACGATCCTTTCGTAAATATGAATCCCAACATCAATGGTGCTTTCGGAGCCATCACTGGCTATGGCCGCTACAGCGTTTTCAATGCCACCAACGTGAACTACTACAGCAATATGTGGTCTCTGCATGACACCGAGGTTTATCCTCACAACCGTCAGGGTCTGCGCTTCAACGGTCAGTGGCGCTTCAACGATCGCCACGGCTTAGTATGGGCCAAGGCCTCCTTCTTGGAGCAGAAGAAGACCAGCTTGTATGATGTTCGCACCGACGCCGGTGTGACCGGTTCTCCCTACGTGCTAGGCTTTGCCCCCGGCTTTATGGATCCCGTGTTCTACGGTTATGCCGATCAGGCCGTCTATGGCAACCAGAGCTACAGCTCCTTCGATGCTAACCTGAATCCTCTCGAGGACAAGAAGGGCAAGCAGACTCAGTGGGGTCTCGGCGCCAGCTACAAGTGGGACAATCCTCGCCTGAAGCTCGATGTAGGTTACGAGCGCAACGAGTTTAAGCGCAACAGTGATCTGGCCGTCAATCAGGGCGGTAGCCAGAACCACGTTAAGTTGGCCACCGACAACATTCACATCGGTTTAGGCTGGGAAGCCAACGATATGTGGACTCTCCGCGCCGGTTGTGATATGGTCAACATGAATGGTCACTGGGATCCCTCTGGTGCTTACAACCAGTTCGCCGATCTAGCCAATTCTATTGACTTCAAGAACATCGATGTACAGCAGACCATTCCTTTCATTGGGTTCGATTGCGACTTGAGCGCCAACACTCAGTGGAATATGGACTTCCGTTACTACGATACCAAGGATAAGGTTGATGCTGCTACCTTCGCGAACTTCCGTGGTGATGGTTCCTACCACTCCTATGGTGATACCCAGCCCGGTTACACCATGCATCCTTTCAGCTGGTACGGCTGGCAGGTTACCACTCAGTTCAAGGTTAAGTTCTAATCTAGAGTTTAATCTGGTCTAGGTAACTAGAGGGGCCCCGCTCTCCCGAGAATAAAGGAGAGCGGGGCTTATTTTTTAACAGATCGTTCTCTAAAATGCTAAAAACTTGCATGTCCAAGCAGGTAGAGGCTATAATCAGGCGGAGTTCCTGGGAAGTGGCCTGCCGGAAGGAGAAAAAGAAGATGGAGCACGTGAGAAACTCTTTTCTTATCCTAGCTATAGCGTGCATAAGCTGTTTTAGCCTGATAACTGGACCAGCGTCTGCAGCTCCGCAACATGATAAGCAGCCCATTCTCTGGGCCCAGGCTCACCAATTCAAGCTTTCCGCTGGAACCTATCACCGCAACGATAATGGTCAATTCAATAGCAGCACTTTAACAATAGTTCCTTATCAGGAAAGCGAACTAAAAGCTTTTGCGTTCAAGGTCACTAAAGGCAGTGAATCGGAAAACGAATCTCACACTTACTCCTACTCCGGACTTTTTAAGATCACATCTTCGTCCACTGCTGAATTTACCAATTATGAAGACGATGCTAGTGGCCAAAGTAAGATTATTTTCAGTCTAATCGGCGACAAATCCATAGAAGTTTCTCACACAGGTTCGGCACCTTTTTACGGGGACGGCACCTATACCTTAAGCTATCAGGATTTTGACCTCACCGCAGAACTGATCCAACCGATTTTAGAGGAGTTAACCCCTGCCTCAACTAGCTTAACAAAGATAAACCGTCCTTACAAATTGATTGTGACCGATCAACAGATCGGTGGCCATTTCTATAAGGTGAAAGCCTTCAATACAGTTAGCGGCCAAAATTTTGCTATTTTCTGGGTCTCCCCCAGCCTTAATGCCATTCTGCGCACAGACACTGACGATGCCCCTGTACTTATCTACGGAAAATTGAGTGAGCTAGATCGGAAAATTTTAAAACAGCTCTAAACTATGCGGTTGCAATTATTTATTTTTTAGTTTTTAAACAGTGACGAACTAACATCCAGTATTTTTGCTTCTGTTCTAATAGAAAGCAGGAATTTAACGAGCCTTTTTAGAGTTTAACTAATTAGACAACAAATTGCGGAGGAAAAGCCATGCCCAAAAAGAGATCAGTCAGTCTGCTGCTCGGACTCGTCTTAGCTGTGCTGTCTGTATACATATTAAGTCTACCGGCACTGTCTCAAGAAGAATTTGATACTTCCAAAATTCCGAAACGGTATCGAAAGATGCTGCAAAACAAGGAACCGAACCTGTTCGGCACAGTAATGACCGCTCGACCTAACAGTAGTGCCATAGAGTTGCCCTACGAGCCTTTGGAAGCCTGCGAAGTAACTATCCAGGAAACTAAGCAAAAATTCCTAACCGACGGACACGGCGCCTTCTATTTTAAAGTAGACAAGCCCGGCCAATATACCCTGCTGGTGGAGAAACCTGGCTTTGGCGTCACCACTAAAACGGTGAACGTTCCTAAAGGCGGCGGCGCCGGCCAATGTGCTATGGTTTCTGTTATACTAAACAAGGGCGCTCTGCCTTCATTTGCCACCCCGGGTAGCACAATGGGAGGACAGACGGCTATAACTCCCGGTACAGCCTACGTCTGCCTGGCTTCCAAAATGGGTCAGGGAGCCCCGGCCGGCAGCAGTAGCGCTAACAAGCCAGTAAGTCCCACCACCACAGCTTACACCCAGATGCTTCTCTTGGGCAAAGGCAACCCGTTTGGAATAGCTAACACTGAAGCTTCAGCTGCCCAAATGCCAATGAATCCCACTAGCATGCAGGATTTGAGTGGTGTACTCCAAGGCCCTTCCTCCAGTACCAGTCCTAATTCTATAATGATTCTTAATGGTGACTCACCAGGGAATCCCAACTTCAAAGCACTCACCAGCCAGCCTTTCTGGGCAACTTTCAACGCAGCCGGAACTCGGCTTTATGTAAGCACCTCAGAAAAGATGATCCAAATCTACGATACGGCCAACGAGAATACCCTTTTGACCTCCATACCCACCGGCGGTATCGTAACCGATCTGCGCCTAGCCCAGAACGGCAACTATGTCATAGCTACCATTATGAGCGCAGCCCCTACCGTCATGTTGATCGACCCTGTAAACAACGCCCCTCAGCGTTCTATTATTCTGCCCAGAATGCGCACAGGCGAAGCCGGCCAGCCACGGGCCGCGGTAATGAACCGTGAAGGCACCCGCTTATTTGTAATTATGGGCACCAGCAGTTCCGGTGAACTTCTGTCTATTGATACCTACACCAGTATGCCAGACAATGCCTTGGCCGTGGGCGCCAACCCATGTGGCATGGAGCTCTCTCCCGACGGTCGCTTTATTTACGTAGCTAACGCAGGCTCGGGCGATGTCTCTGTTGTCGATGCTTGGACATTCCAAGAGATGGGCCGTGTGCGCGTAGGTGTAAGCCCCCAGCGCGTTGCCATAACCCCAGATGGTTCTAAGGTTTTTATAACCAATAAGGGCTCGGATAATGTAACCATTCTAAATGGTCAGAATCAATCTCCTATTGCCACAGTGCCGGTAGGTAGAGGTCCAGTGGGCATTGCCTGCACTTCCGACGGAAGCAAGGTTTTTGTTACCTGCACCGGCGGCGGAAACGTCATAGTCTTAGACGGCCAAACGGGTGGAATCAAAAATTCCAGCTCGCCTATGCCAAATTCCACACCATGGGGAATAGCCGTTTGTCCTTAATGGCAAAAAGAGCGCTGCCGTGCCCGTTTGCCTTTGATGGTAAAAAATGGCGCCTGTACGCCCACGGGCTCGGCAGTTGCCTCAAATCTGTAAATACAGAGGAAGGCCTCGGGAAATTCTTTCGAACAGAAAGCATTCTCGAGGCCTCTGCTATTATCAGGCTACATGGTAAAGTTACAACAAATTAAGGTTTTGTGATCCACATTTCCACATATTGCCCGAGCTATTTTTTGGGCCTGCTGGAAGTATGCGCTGCGTTACACTATAACCATGCCTTGGCAGGGCAAGAGCCCTTTATTGCGAAGGGCCAGAGCATTATGAAGAAATTCTCGCTCTTTTTCAAAACTTTTGCAGCCGCGTCTTCGGCGGCTCTGGTACTTGCGGCTCCCGTTTTTGCACAGACTAGCCCAACCCCAGATACAGAAAGTAAAACCGTTGTAACTGGCGCTCCTAAAGTGGCCATCAGTGAAGGCCATGCCCTACTCAATAGCATGCAGGATCATATTATCAATGTTTCTGACAGAGTTAAGGGGATGGTCGTACACATTGAGTCTATCTCCAAGGTAGGCAACCAACGACGCAAATCTACGGGTAGTGGCCTCATTCTTTCGGCCGATGGTAAGATCGTTACCAATTACCACGTTATCGACAAAGCCCAGCTCATTACGGTAATTTTAGACGACAAAACCAAATATACAGCCGAAGTTACCCGCGACGATCAACAAACCGATTTGGCCTTCTTAAAGATCAAGCCCAACAAGCCCCTGCTTTTCGCTACTTTGGCCGACTCCGATAAAATTAAGGTTGGCGAATGGGTTATCGCAGTAGGCAACCCCTATGGTTTCGACCGCACCGTCTCCTTCGGTATTGTGAGCGGCAAGGGGCGCTTTATTCCTGGAGCCGACAACGGCGCTCCCCTTATTAACGATTTTATCCAGATTGATGCCATGATCGATCCCGGCAACTCCGGTGGCCCTCTGGTGAACATGAACGGGGAAGTTATTGGCATCAACTCCATAGGCGTGGGCCGAGGCCAGGGCTTTACCATCCCCTCCAATGTTGTCAAAGATGTAGCCGATCGTTTAGAAGTAAACGGCCAAATTCAGCGCGGTTGGTTAGGCATATTTATGCAAACCTTTACCGACGAACATGCCGAGTTCATCAAGCAACCCAACTTGCGAGGCCTGCTGGTGAGCGATGTGGCTCCCGGAAGTCCTTCGGAGAAGGCGGGACTGCGCAGCGGAGATGTTATTACCCATTTTAACGGCAAAGCGATCAATGCTGACACAGATGAAGCTCTCAGTCGAATTCAGTTCGACGTAGCTCAACTGTTGCCCAACGAGAAGGTTCCTGTGGAATATTTCCGCAACGGAAAGACCTTTAATACTGTGGTAACTCTCGGTGTGCGTCCGGCCGTGAATACCAACGACATGGAGACCAGTTACGGATTTACAGTCCAAGAGATAACGGCCAATAACGAGTTGGAGTATCGCCTTTTGAGCAAGGATGGAATGCTGGTCTCTAAAGTTGACAGCGGTTCTGCTGCGGCTAACGGTTTGAAAGTTGGCGACGTCATCATTCGCTTGAATGATACTCCCATTCACAACGCCAAAGATCTCAAAAAAGCCCTTAACGATGTTCACGATGACAAATATTTCTTAATCACCGCCAAAAGAGGTAGGGTGCAGGTGTACTGTTTAATCGATACCAGCACCTACAGTAATGCTGAAAATAAAAAGCAGGAAGAAAACAAATAGGCTCCTTAAAACTGTAGGAGTTGATTATTAAGAGTAGGCGTTTTTCTGCCTTTATAAGTGAGTTTTTTACATTTGAAGGCAGGGAAAGCCTTGAATTTTTCGCAATAATGCGTGATAATTGCGCATTATATTGGCAGGGATAGGGGTAGTGAACTCAAACCCCTGCGCAAAGGATGTTATTCATTTAGTCCTAATTGGCGTCACTCAATGAAACGCAGAAATTGAATGGACGACCTGTAATCAGGAGGTTTCGTATATTATGAATACTTGGACTAAGAAGTTAGCCGTTCTGTTGGCAATCGGCGCCACTGCTTTTACGCTTTCCGCTTGTGCCGCTAAGACGGATTCCCCGGCTGCTGATGGTCAGGCACCCGCTGCTGGCGAGGCCGCCCCTGCTGGTGAGGCCGCTGCTCCCGCCGGTGAGGCCGCTGCTCCCGCCGGTGAGGCTGCTGCTCCTGCCGACAAGGCTGCCGCTCCCGCCGACAAGGCTGCCGCTCCCGCCGACAAAGAGGCTGCTCCTGCTGACAAGGAAGCCGCTCCCGCTGGCGAAGCTGCTGCTCCCGCTGGTGAAGCCGCTGCTCCCGCTGACAAGGAAGCCGCTCCCGCTGGTGAAGCTGCTGCTCCCGCTGAGGCCGCTCCCGCGGGTGAGGCTGCTCCCGCCGAAGCTGCTCCCGCCCCCGCTGGTGAAGCTCCCGCCCCCGCCGAGGCCGCTAAGTAGCTCAGGTCTGTAGGAAAAAGAAAGGAGCCGCCCCAAAGTACATAGAGGCGGCTCTTTTCTTTTAAGTGGAACTAAATCACCGTCAAATCACGAACACCTGTCAGCAACAACAGTTCCACTGGACAACCTGCAAAAAGTTGCCATCTTCGTTCTGAATTTCACCACTTCAAATTGTTCTAAATTGTCGTTTATAAATCATTAAACATCAGTAAAGTGATGTTTTAATAGATGTTGGCGGCAGGAAATTAGCTAATCCCGAGGCACAGCAACTA
>OMRK01000244.1 GCA_900313515.1 uncultured bacterium
CTACAGCAGATAGGTAAAGCCTTGATGTTACCGGTAGCCGTACTTCCGGTAGCCGGCATCCTGTTGGGCGTGGGCTCCTCCAAATACGGCTTCCTACCCGCTAACCTGAGCACAGTGATAGAAGGCGATACGAGCATATTCGCTCAGGGCTGGCCCGTATGGCTAGCCGCGCTCAGCGGCCTTCTCAAGGTTATGGCAAATGCTGGCGATGTCATCTTTTCCAGTCTGCCTTTGATCTTTGCCATAGGCGTGGCCCTAGGTTTAACTAAAAACGATGGCGTATCCGCCCTAGCTGCTACAGTAGGTTACATGGTGCTGTTAGCTACCATGGGAATTGTTCCCAATCTGCTGGGCACGGCGCCCGATTCTAAAGTGATGGGGATAACCACAATAGACACGGGTGTTTTCGGCGGCATTGTCATAGGCATGGTAGCGGCCTACCTATTCAACAAATATTATCGAATATCGCTTCCCCCCTACCTGGGCTTCTTCGCTGGTAAGCGCTTTGTGCCCATTGCCACCGCCTTTGCGGCCATCCTAGTTGGTGCAATTCTCAGCTTCATCTGGCCCCCTATCGGCAATGTTATCAACAGCGCCGGTCAGTGGGCGGCCAACGAGAATCCCTCTCTGGCCACCATCGTTTATGGTCTGGTGGAAAGAGCGCTTCTGCCCTTCGGCCTGCACCACATCTGGAACGTCCCCTTCTTCTTCCAGATGGGCAGCTTCACCACTCCCGAAGGTGTCGTTGTTCACGGCGACATTCAGCGCTTCTTCAGTGGTGACAAAACCGCCGGTATTTTAGGCGGCGGCTTCCTCTTCAAGATGTGGGGACTTCCAGCTGCGGCCATCGCCATCTGGCACACGGCTAAACCCGAAAATAGGGTTCGCATTGGCGGCATAATGGTCTCAGCCGCGCTCACCTCATTTTTGACCGGTATCACCGAGCCCATCGAGTTTTCATTCCTCTTTGCCGCTCCCGTGCTTTATGTAATCCACGCCTGTTTGGCTGGTACAGCCTTCTACGTAATGAACGCCGTGGGTGCCCACATGGGATTCACCTTCTCACAGGGCTGCATCGATTACGTGCTTTATTTCCACAACGATATCCGCCCGCTTTCCGTGCTCGTTTTAGGACCTATCTACGCGCTAATCTACTACGTGATATTCCGCAAGGCTATCGAGTGGTTCGATTTAAAGACCCCCGGTCGGGAAGATAACGAGAGCGGTCAGGAGACGGCTGGAAGCGGCAGTGAGTTAGCCGGCAAGGTTTTGGCCGCCTTAGGTGGTAGCGCCAATCTTACCAGTTTGGATGCTTGCATTACCCGCCTGCGCGTCAGTTTGAAGGATATTAGCAAGGCTAACACCGATGAGCTGAAGGCTTTAGGCGCTGCCGGCGTGGTGGTGGTCGAGAACAATTTGCAGGCTATTTTCGGTACGCTTTCCGAGAATCTCAAATCGGATATTGAGGACTATATCAAGCAACATGGCAACGATTCGGATGCTCCCCTGCCCACATCTGCTCCTACAGTAGCAGCAAAATCGGTCGCTCCCATTGAGGTCAGCGAGCCTATCCGCCGTAAGGCTAAGCAGTTTGCCGATCTGGCTGGAGGTTCTGGGAACTTAGCCGACGTTCATTTGGCCGGGTTGACACGTGTTGTCTTTAAGGCCGCCGATCCCGCGCAAATTAACTTGGAGACCATGTCTAGCCAAGGTTTCAACGCCGCCGCTTACAAAAATGGCATCTTCCATTTAATTTGCGATTTAGAGGAAGCAGCTCCCATGGCCGAAGCCTTAAAGGATCTGTTGAAGTCCTAGCCCTTACCCGCCTGTGCCGGGCATTTAGTTCAGTCTCCGCGGCTGACTTTTGTTCGGCACTAGGCTTTTTTTTTGCCCTATAACATTGAATTCCACTCTGGGAAACTATCAACGTTAACCTGTTTCTACCAACAATAATAAGTGCAGCATGAAAGTTCGTTTGGATAATCTGTTAACAGCTAGAGCTCTGGCCCCTACACGCGAGAAGGCCAAATCCTTAATTATGGCTGGTGAAATTATCGTCGATGGAATATGTCGCGATAAGGCCGGCTTTATGGTCGACCCCACCGCCGAGATCACTATTAAAGGTAGAGGGCTACCTTTCTCCAGCCGCGGTGGCTTTAAATTGGAAAAGGCTCTGCAAGTTTTTCACATAGATCCTAAAGACAAGGTTATAGCTGATCTGGGAGCTTCGACTGGCGGCTTCACCGATTGTTTACTCAAGGGCGGCGCCCGGAAGGTTTACGCTGTAGATGTAGGTCGGGGACTTCTAGACTATAAATTGACCCAAGACGCCCGAGTTGTAGTTATGGATCGCACCAATGCCCGCTTTCTCACTCCCGATATGTTTGCCGAGCCCTTAGATCTGGTCACCATGGATCTTTCCTTTATCTCTCTGGAGTTGATACTACCTGCTGCAAAAAGCCTGCTAGCCTCCAATGGCCGAATAATATGTCTTATTAAACCCCAATTTGAGGCCGGGCCCAAAAACATAAAAAACGGAGTGGTGCGCCGACCGGAAATCCATGAGGCCGTTTTACAAAAATTTGCCACTTTCTGCACAGGCCTTGAACTTGAATTTTTAGGATTAACCTTTTCTCCCATCAAAGGGCCAGCCGGCAATATTGAATTTTTGGGTTGCCTGGCACCGATTAACCAGGAGAAAGGAGCCGCCGAGGAAAAAGTAAGCGATGTTGTCAGTGAGGCGACGAGAAAACCTCAAAGCGTGGCCAGCGGGTCAAATAATCTCGATGAAGAAGCCTTGGAGGCTGGGGAAGAAAGTTCTTCAAACGAAGAGACGGGATTTAATGGAAAGATTGACGAGGCCTATATCCACGCTTTAGTAGAGCGAGCCTGGCAAAACGCCAAGTAAGGAGCATACTTTTGAGCAAAGAAGCGAAAATAGGGGCCATTTTGATAGTGTTACTGGCAGCTCTTTTTATCTTTGCTCCCAGTAGCCGCACCCGAAGCGGCGTTTTTTCCAACAATTACCGGCTAGTCTTCCACGAAACTCCCGGACTCGAACCGAACGCTTCGGTAAAGATAGCCGGTGTGGACATAGGCTATGTTAAGAACATAGATTTTTGTACTAAGGCAGAGAAGGAACAGTTTGGTGACGATGCCAACGTGGTGGTGAGCATCGCCACAGATTTTAGCGCAAAGATCCCTGAAGACAGTGCCGCCAATGTTCTCAGCGAATCGACCTCCCTAGTATGGTTGGAAATTACCCCCGGAATTTCCAAAATTATGCTGAAGGAAGATGCCACTGTGCGCTTACAATCCTCGCCATCATCTGGACTCAGCATGAGCGCGTTAGGCCAATCACCCTTAAAAAAGATCAACGATCAGATAGCTTCTCTAAAAGATGAAATGAAGGCCAAAAATCTCACTCTAGCTATTAAAGATATGGCTGCCAACTCTCGTTTTTACAGTAACGAGCTCCGTTTAGTTAGCAAAGATGCCCATGGGAAACTGGAAAAGCTCTCTGAAACCGTAGATGAAGAGGAAAAAGCGTTACATCAGCAACTGGAGCGAGTCAATACTCAACTTACGGAAACAGGACATATTCTAACTGAGAACACCAAGCAGTTTAAAGAAAAGAGCATCACCATAAATAATAAGATCCAGAATTTAGACGACAAGCTGTATAAGTTGGGAAATCTGGCTGCCTCTGAGAGTGAACGCTTCAAGGCCCTAAGTGCCTCTGTTGAAACAAAAACCAAAAAGACTTGCAACCCAGAACTTATTGCTAAACTGCATAAAGCCTCACGCAAGCTAAAAGACTACGCCCAGATAGCCGAAGATCTGCACTACATGACCCAAGAGCCCTCCACTCAACAGGCCATAAAAGATATGGTTGGAAAATATAGGGGGCAAGCCGAATCTATAGACAACCTTGTAAGGAAACTGGGCGGTCTACCTTCGGCCCAAGAAGAGGCAAGCTCCACTCCCACTCCCCTGCCCATGGAATAACTAAAGATCGTAAACCAAAACTTCCTCTCGGCCTTTGCGCTTGTATTCTATATTTACAAAGGGCATATCACCTATAGTAAGTATGGAGTTTAAAAATTCCTCACTGTTTACTATAGATCTATTGTTCACTCTGGTGACGATATCCCCATCTTGGAGACCGAGGCGGTTTAGGATGTTATCCTCTTTTAAAAACTTAACCTTTACCCCCATCTCCTTGTCAACTGGCTGCACCTTCACCTCAGAAACGATCATGGCGCCGCGTTCCAGGTATTTGGCCAGTTCTTCTTTGGTAGGGTGACCTAAGGGAGTTGGGCTAGCCGGTGGAGCCTGCATATTAACTTGAGCGGTTCCTTGTGAACTGTACTTAGATTGCAGTTCCTCTTCGGAGTATTTGCTTCGTCCGTTCTTAGCTTGAGCAGTTTTTTTAGCGACCTCGCCCAGCTGTTTATTCGATCCAGCCGAATTATCATCGGTTAAATCGTAGATATCAACTCTGCTGGGAACAGGCGCCTCACGCCTGGGAGTCCGTTCTATAGCAACCTCGTCAGGTACGGGTGCTACTTCTAAGCCGCTCTCAAAATCGTTGTAAGCGCCACCATCTTGAAAGGAAATAGCGGCCCTCTCTCTAGGCGGTGCCGGCGGTGGTACACTGCCAGGATCGGGAAGCACAGGATGCCCACCCACAGCTGCAGTTCCCGGCGCACTCGCGCTGGAGTTGCCATTCAAGGCTAGGGTGACTAAACCAGAACCATCGTCTAGAATAACCTTGTCGGCGAGAATTTTATCAACCTTGTAGCGGCCAATGCGCTCCCCCACATGCTTGGTGTGAGAATTACCTTTATAATCGAAAACGGCAATACCGATACTGCCGTTCAACATAACTCCTGATAGCTTTATACCATCTGCCGAGCCGACCGCCCCTCCCCAATCACCGACAGAGCTCTCGGGAATATCTTTATTGTATTCACCAGATAGATCTGGCTCTCCCATATCCAACCCTTTGGTAGTGGCTTTCGGCTCCTCTGGGGATTGGGCAGTTTCTTTTTGTCCAAACCGAGCCCGATCCTCATTCTCCAGTTCCTGTTTTTCTTGAGAGTTTAAATCGGTTTCTTCACTTTGACGACGCAAAAAAAAGTTCGCTCGGCGCTTAGCCCGAACCGGACTGTAAAATTCTCCATCAATGGTGTCGGCCTGGCTGAGCTCGAGGGGTTGCGGCTTTTCTTGACTACCATAATTAGTCAAGTTATTGATAACATCGGAGCCCAGCAAAACCCCTCCGGTGATAAGCATTGTAAGCAGAACCACCAGCAAAGTTGGAATTTGTTTTTCTCCATTTTCGTCCTCTACCCGCATATGTAAAGTACCCTGCCTCCCCCCTCTACTCTTCCTCATCACCTATAAATTCAGCTTCTACAACCTCGCCATTCCCAGACAAAGCCTCAGCGAACTTTCCACCGCTGGCTTCATTCTTCGGCGCTACTAAATCTTCCGCCACATTTGCTTCCTCAGAGCCATTGTAACCAAAGTTCATGGCCTGCGGATCGGCTAAACCGCTCACGTTGAGAACGTGACTCACAAAATTGCCAAAACTGCCCAACCCTACGCTAAATAGATCTTCCAAACTACCACGGCCCTCACGGAGCCTGCGCATGCGCTCCATAAGTACCACCTGCTCTAGTTCTCTGCGCCCAACCCACCAAACGAAAACAGCCAC
>OMRK01000128.1 GCA_900313515.1 uncultured bacterium
GCATTACGAATTATCAGTTCCTTACCGCTCGCTCACGCCTCCCGCCTAGTAACTCATCTCCAATTGTTAATTGCTAATTGTTAATTGCTAATTCTCCCTAATTACGAATTACGCATTACGAATTGGGTGTGCCCCCCCCCCTTGCTATCACTGGTTGATAGCCTTTCCCAGAAATTACGGCTTACTGCTGGCTTTGGTGGCCGCCTCTACGGCCTTCTGATATTCCTCATCCACCACTGGCTCTGGCTTCTCGCGTTCACGTCCGTAGGTGATAGTTACGTCTTTCAAGCGCCACTCGATGTGAGGGTTAAACATCTCTTTGCGGAAGCGCCATGACCAGTTACCTCTAGCTTTACCCGGACAATTCATGCGGGCCTCGTTTCCCAGGCTCAAAAGATCTTGGGCCGGAACTACAGCTATCTTAGCTACTGAGGAGAACACCCCACGGATCATCGTCCAGGCGACATCCCAGCCATCGGTGGAGAAGTAGCGGCGCAGATAATCCTTATCTTTTTCTTCGGCATCCTGTTCGTACCAACCGCGGGCAGTGTTGTTGTCGTGGGTGCCCGTGTAGGCTACGCAGTTGTTATTGAGGTTGTGAGGCAGATAATTGTTGGCGGAATCGCTACCAAAGGCAAATTGCAAGATCTTCATACCGGGGAATCCGAAAGTGTCGCGCAACTCCACTACATCTGGAGTTATAACTCCCAGGTCTTCGGCGATGATGGGCAGATCTTTGCCCAGGGCTTCCTCTATGGCATTGAAGAAATCCAAGCCAGGCCCTTTCACCCATTTTCCTACTTTGGCCGTTTTGCTACCGTAGGGCACTGACCAATAGGCGGCAAAGCCACGGAAGTGATCGATCCTAACGTAATCCTGACGCTGCAAGGCCGCCTTGAGGCGCTCTATCCACCAGGTGTAGCCGTTCTTTTTCATTTTGGGCCAGTTGTAAAGAGGATTCCCCCACAGTTGGCCATCGGGTGAAAAACCATCCGGCGGTACGCCTGCTACCACTTCGGGAACTAAATTCTTATCAAAGTAAAATAAGCCGGGGTTAGTCCAAGCATCGGCGGAGTCCATCGCTACGAAGATAGGCAGATCGCCTACAATTTTGATGCCCTGCTTATGAGCATAATCTCGCAGGGCGTTCCACTGGCGATCAAAGATCCACTGCATAAAGCAGACGCTCTTAATATCATCCTTGAGCTCTACTCGGGCTTCGCGCAGGTATTTGCTCTTGCGAGTGCGGTATTCGTCGGGCCATTCATTCCAGGCCTTGTCAGAGAACTTCTTTTTGAGCGCCATGAAGAGGGCGTAATCGTCCAGCCAGTTCTTGTTGTCTTGGCAGAATTTGTGGTAATCGTTGGTCTGTTCATTCTCGACAGTGTCGTCAAACTGCAGAGCGGCCTTGGCTAAAAGGGGCATCTTCCAGTTGTAGAGAGCGCCAAAATCTACGTTGTCAGGGTTGGCCGTAAATTGAGGAGAGCCCAGAGCCTCGTTGAGTAGATCCTGGCTCAAAAGTCCCTGCTCAACCATCTTGTCCAGGCTAATCATATAGGGATTGCCTGCAAATGTGCTACTACTCTGATAAGGGCTATCACCGTAAGATGTCGGTCCTAGAGGCAGAATCTGCCAGATAGTCTGCTGGTTCCTGGATAAAAAGTCAATCCAATCGTAAGCTTCATCGCCGAAGGTTCCTACTCCGTAACGACCGGGCAGAGAAGTCGGATGGAGCAAAACTCCGCTACAACGATCTAAATTCATTCCATTTAAGCCTTTCTTAATGAAATTTTGTTAACATATTCTGCTAAAAACGCGAATTTACCCAAAATTCCCCGATACAGGCCGGTAATTTACAATTTTTTGCCGATAATTCCTACCCGTTCTCTATAAATTTATGCTTGAGGCTTCTCTACCTATTTCTAAAGGTAAAAGGGGCACCATGGGGAAAACTCCCGGGAGGAAGTAATCTGTGAGAATGCTTAAGGAGAGTAATTAAATGCTGCTTATAGGTAACGGAAGGGTCATCACCCGTAAGGAGAACGGCTTCTACGAAAAAGGCGCTGTGGCGGTGGATGGAAACCTGATCAAGGAAGTTGGAACCTACGAGGATCTGCGGGCTAAGTACCCACAAGCCGAGTTTATCGATGCTCATGGCGGCGTGATCATGCCCGGATTGATCAATGCTCACGAGCACATCTACAGTGCTTTTGCTCGCGGTCTCAGCATAAAGGGTTACGCTCCCAAGAATTTCCTGGAAATTCTGGAAGGTATGTGGTGGAAACTTGATCGTCAGCTCACTTTGGAAAACGATCTGCTTTCTGCTTATGCCGTTTTTATCGATTGCATCAAGAACGGCGTGACTACAGTTTTTGACCACCATGCCAGTTACTGCACCATCCCTTACAGCCTGGATAAGATTGCCGATCCGGCCAAGGAACTGGGAGTCAGGGCCTGCTTGTGCTATGAAGTTTCTGATCGCGATGGCCAACAGAAGATGGAAGAAGCCGTTCTGGAAAATGAACGCTTTATTGAGCGGGCTGCTCAAGACGATTCTGACATGCTCTGTGGCATGATGGGGTTGCACGCTGCCTTTACCTTGAGCGATAAAACCCTGGCTTTCTGTGCCGAACACAAGGGCCGTGAGGCCGGTTACCATATCCATGTGGCCGAAGGGCAGTCCGATGTTACCGATTCCTTGAAAAAGTATAACAAACGCATTGTGGAGCGCCTGTACGAGCAGGGGATTTTGGGCCGTAAAACCTTGGCCATTCACTGCGTTCACGTGAGCCCGGCTGAAATGGAGCTTCTGCGCGAGACTGACACCATGGTTGTACACAATCCCGAATCGAACATGGGCAATGCCGTAGGCTGCGGCCCTGTGCCCCGTCTCTTTAAGGAGGGAATCCTCTTAGGCTTAGGCACTGATGGATACACCAACGACATGCTGGAGAGTTACAAGGTAGCTAACATTATCCACAAGCACAATCTGGGCGATCCTGGCGTGGTCTGGACCGAAATTCCTACCATGCTCTTCGAGAATAACGCCAAGATAGCCGCTCGTTTCTTCAAAAAGCCGCTGGGTGTTTTGGAGGCTGGAGCTTATGCCGACATAATTGTTACCGATTACGATCCTCTCACACCTATGAATGGTGACAATTGCAATGGCCATATCTTGTTCGGTATGAATGGTCGCTATGTTACTCATACCATCTGCAACGGCAAGGTTTTGATGGCGGACAGAAAGCTTAAGGTAGCCGATGAGGCTGATATTATGAAGCGTTGCCGTGAGAGCGCTGCTGATCTGTGGCGTAGGGTGAACTCTTAAAGTTTTTGTTGCGGGGCGGGGCATGGGTGCGGGCGCGGTGCGCCGTCCCGTTTGCGTGCGAGGCTGCGCCGCCCCATTTGCGTAGGGGCGCCCCGACCTATCTCGTCAGGGTTTTAAAACAGATATTTTTAAGGAGCTTAAATAAAAAGTGTCAGACAGAATGACCCCCCTTTCCTTTGCTCAGCTTATGGAGCAGATTATAAAAGAGTATCGGGCTAACGGCAGTGTTTTTGGAGTTGCCCGTAGTTTCAAGCCTAATGGCCAGAAGTTAGATATTTTCGGTGAAAAGCTGGAGACACCGTTCGGCCCGGCGGCTGGCCCGCATACCCAGCTGAGTCAGAACATTGTAACCGCCTACTTTGCCGGTTGTCGCTTTTTCGAGCTGAAAACCGTGCAGATCCTGGATGGTGAGGATCTGCCAGTAGCCAAGCCCTGCATCAATGCTCAAGACGAGTGCTACAACGTGGAATGGTCCACTGAGCTGCGGGTTGAACAGGCTTTTGAGGAATATGTTAAGGCTTGGTGGGCCTTAAAGCTTCTGAGCAAGGCTGAAGGTTTGGGCGATCCCGATGGTTTTGTTTTCAATATGAGCGTGGGCTACGATTTTAACGGCATCACCTCTCCCAAGATCGACAGGTTTATCGAGGGCTTAAAGGATGCTTCCCAGACTCCCATCTGGAAGGAATGTCGGGAATGGGCCCTGGCCAACTGCCCGCAGATGCTGCCGCAAGTCGATGAAGCCTACATTAACAGTGTAAATCAGCACATCTGTCGTTCTATTACCCTTTCCACTCTGCACGGTTGCCCGCCTCAGGAAATCGAGCGCATTGCTGCTTATCTTATTGAAACCAAGAAACTCAACACTTTTGTTAAGTGCAATCCCACCCTTTTAGGCTATGAATTCGCTCGTCATACTCTGGACGAAATGGGCTTTGACTATATCCAGTTCGATGATCATCACTTTAACGCCGATCTGCAGTGGGCCGATGCCTTGCCTATGTTCAGCCGCCTGCTTAAACTGGCAACCGAAAACGGCGTAGATTTCGGATTAAAGCTGACCAACACTTTCCCCGTGGACATCGCCCACGCCGAGCTGCCTGGCCAGGAAATGTACATGAGTGGTCGCTCGCTCTATCCACTCACCACCGAGTTGGCTCGCCGCATAAGCGAGGCCTTCGATGGTCATCTGCGCATCTCTTACTCTGGAGGCGCCGATGCTTTCAATATCGTGCCCCTCTTTAAGGCTGGTATCTGGCCTATCACCCTGGCCACTACCTTGCTCAAGCCCGGTGGCTACCAGCGTTGCACTCAAATTGCCGAGTCGCTCAGCCGCGTCGGCTATGCCCCCTTTGAGGGTGTTAAGGTTGGAGTTATAACTGAGTTGGCCCGCGATGCTCGCACGGCGGCTCGCAATCAGAAGCCACTTAAGCCCCTGCCCAGCCGCAAGATTAGCAAAAAGGTACCGCGTTTCAACTGCTTTACTGCTCCCTGCAGTCAAGGCTGCCCCATCCACCAGGACATTCCCGAGTACGTAAATTTGGTGGGGCAGGGGCGTTACCTGGAGGCTTTGCGTCTTATAACTGCTAAGAACCCGTTGCCTTTCATCACCGGCACCATTTGCCCGCACACCTGCCAGGGCAAATGCACCCGCAATTTCTACGAGGACTCCGTCCATATCCGCCAAGCCAAGCTGCAGGCTGCTCGTTTGGGGATAGATGGGCTGGTTAAAGAGCTTAAAGAGACAGCTTGTAAGCAAGGGTCTCCCGCAGGTCCTAAGATTGCTGTTGTTGGTGGAGGTCCGGCTGGCATGGCTGCTGCCTTTATGCTGGCCCGTCAAGGATGCCCGGTAGTCATTTTTGAGAAGAGTTCCAAATTGGGCGGCATTGTGACTTGGAACATTCCGGAATTCCGTATCTCGGAGTGCTCAGTTAAGCGTGATCAAGCTCTTCTGGAAGCGGTGGGAGCACAGATCAGGCTGAACACGCCTGCTCCCGATCTGGCCGAGCTTAAGGCGGATGGCTTTGCCAAGGTTATTTATGCCATTGGAGCCCACAAGCCCGGTACATTGCGTCTGGAGAAGGGCGAAAGCCGCAACGTGCTCGAGTTTTTGGCCGACGCCAAAGCAGGAAGCATCGGCGTGGATGAGCTGGGTAGCAATGTAGTTATAGTAGGGGCCGGTAATACGGCCATGGACGCAGCTCGGGTGGCCAAACGTTTGCCGGGTGTGAAAGATGTTACCGTGGTCTATCGCCGCACTCGCCGCTACATGCCAGCCGACGAGGAAGAACTCAATTTAGCCTTGGCTGACGGTGTTAAACTGGCTGAGCTTTTGGCGCCTTTTGCTCTGGAAGATGGCCGACTCAGCTGTCATCGTGTGGTTTTAGGGGCGCCCGATGCTAGTGGTCGCCGTACTCCGGTGGAGACGACCGAGGTGGTGGAGCTGCCTTGCAGTACTCTCATTGCCAGCGTTGGTGAGAAGGTTGATGGTGAGTTCTTGAAGGCTCAGGGCTTTGAGCTCGATAGCAAGGGGCGTCCGGTTCTGGGAGAGCACCTGGAGAATGTGAACGATGGATCGGTGTATGTGGTAGGTGATGCCAGCCATGGTCCGGCTACCGTGGTGGAGGCTATCGCCGATGCTGCCAAGGTTGTTGAAAATATTGTTGGCCCGTATTCTTACGAGATCCCCGAGGGTGCTCGGGTCAGTATTTTGGAAGCAACCGATAAGCGCGGCATTTTAGTGCCCTACGCTCAGGCCGTCCAGGAGCGCGAGCGTTGCCTTTCCTGCAATGTGGTTTGCGAAAACTGCGTGCAAGTTTGTCCTAACCGAGCCTATAAAGTGGTTGATGTGCCCGGCATAAGGCAGCCAGTTGTTCTGCATATAGATCAGCTTTGCAATTATTGCGGTAACTGCACGGCCTTTTGCCCTTACGACAGCGAGCCTTACCGTGAGAAGTTGAGTCTCTTTGCCACTTTAGAGGAGTTCTCCGAAAGCGATCTGCCCGGCTTCTACAGGGATTCACCAAAGCATTACCATATTCGCTTGGCCGGTCCCGGTAGCGAGCGTGAGGTAGTTCTGGGTCAGGACAAATTCTGCTCGGACTGTGAAAAATTGCTCAATGAACTGGAGAAGAGCTATTTCTAGACGCTTCAGCAACTTCTGCAAAGACGGCTGTTGCATCGTTTTAAGATAAGCACTTAATGGGGCTGCTGCATTTTTTTTCTCAAATGTGGCAGCCCTTTTTTTTTGATCTTGTCATTGTTGAGCAGGTTTGATTTTTTTTACAGCATAGGGAGGCCTTTTTACCTGCGAGAAAAAGACGACTCTAAGCCGTCCATATTTTTTTTACAAAAATAAGGATCGGCCGTTTTATGTCGAATAGGGAAGGCGTTGTGTTTTGCAACGTAATTAAAAAGTTGTACAATGCCCGACAAAAATGAAAATGTGAGTTATGTCGACAATGAAATTTAAAGAATGTTTCATTTGTGCTTTGGCGTGTCTGGCGCTTATGGCGGGGGGCCAGCAACAGGCGCGTGGAGAGGGCGCTCCTGAAGGCGTAGAGGCCGTCAGTACATCAGAGCGCAGCCCGAATGGACAGTATGAAGAGCAGCTTCCGGCTGGTTCCGCTGATTCGGCTACGGAATCTGTAAAAGCTGGTGTTGCTGAAAATTTACAAAAAGAGGGCGCTCCTGAAGGCGTAGAGGCCGTCAGTACATCAGAGCGCAGCCCGAATGGACAGTATGAAGAGCAACTTCCGGCTGATTCCGCTGATTCGGCTACAGAATCCGTGAAAGCTAGTATTGCTGAAAATTTACAAAAAGAGGCCGCTCGGAGAGGCTACGACGCAGATAATTCTGAGATTAAAAACGGAGAAGATGCGGTCAATCAGATGCTGCGTTCGATCAGCGGAGAGTCTGAGCTTGATTTTGATGGTAGTTCCAAGAACTTTACTCTGGAAAAGAGTATCGATTATGCTCTGGAAAACAATCCCGACATTAAGGCTGCCGATGAAAGTATTGTTCAGGCTGAGGCCAGATACAGGCAGGCTCAGAGTCTCAAAAATCTAGGTTTTTCGGTAGGTAACAGGCTTACTTATCAGCCCAAGATGCTTAGCAACGGCGTGGTTGTGACCGATCCCCTTGCCGACAGCCTTACCGCCTCGCTCAAGGCTCTTCTTACTTCCTTCGGGCGAGTGGAGAATCAGATCGCCGCTTCTTATCTGCAGATAGGCGTTGACTCTCTTAACGCCATGTCTGTACGTCGTCAGATTATCTATCAGGTTAAGCAGGCCTTTTTTAACCGTATAAAGGCTGGTTCTTCCTTAGACGCCGCACTGCTGAATGTCGATTTATGCAAGCAGAGCCTGGTCGATGCCGACAAAATGTATAAATCCGGCGTTATGGCTTTCTATGACGTTATACAGGCCAATCTTTATGTTACTGAAGCAGAGGAGCAGTTGGCCAAGGCCAATACTAACTTGGATTCCGCCGACGCCGATTTCTTTAAACTGCTTGCTCTAAATTCTCCTTCGTCCGATAAGGCCTCTCTACATGTAATTACTCCGCCGCCCATAGAGGTCGATTCTGCCTGCAATTTGGCCGATTTAAAGAATCTGGCTGCGGCTAGGCGCTATGAAATCCTGAGTTTGGACCGCAGTATAGAAGTTTTGGAAGCCAGTCGCAAATCAATTGAGGCTGCCAACAGGCCAGAAATTTCTCTATCCGCCGATTATATATTCTCTCCTGGTTATCACTCGCTTCCTTGCAGTAATTATCAGCTCAATTTGAACATCAACTGGGACGCTTGGGACGGCGGCTCAAGGAAAGCTCAGTTGGCAGAGATAGATTCTCAGATTGAAGCGCTCAGACATTCTCGTGAGAGTCTCTGCGATTCTATCTATTTAGAAGTTGAAAAGGCATGGCTGAACTTTAACTTAACCGATGTCACCATGAAGACCTCGAAAAATAAGGTGGAATCGGCGTGGGTATTCCATGAAATGGCCCGTAAGCGTTTCGTCAACGGTTTGGGAAATTCGCTGGAAGTTCAGCAAGCTTTGACCAGCTTAAATGAAGCTCGTCTGTCGTTCATTTCTGCCTGTTGCGACCGTGAACTGGCTTTTGCGGCCCTTGAGTACAGCGTTGGCATCGACTTCCCTAATCGTAAGCTTTCAGTAACCCCAGAACTGTTTAAGACAGAGTAATTGTTAGTTAGGAACATAAGGAGTTCAATATGAATTTTTCAGATATTTTTAACGGTTCAAAGGCTAAATTCTTTGGCGTTGCTCTGGTTCTGGCTTTGGGTGCTGGAACGCTCGTATCTGGGTGCAGCGGAGAGAAGGGAGACGGCAGTGGTGCCCAAGGCCAGGGCAAAACGGGGCAGGGGAGCGCTGAAACCTCAGGTGCTGGCCAGAGCGAGGGTGGACATGGGAGTGCCGGAACCTCCGGTGCCGCTCAAGACGATGGAAGTGGAGAAAATGCTGCAGTGGCGGCCGCTCCTATGGTTATAGCAGCCAAAGTTACCAAGCAGGATATCCATTACAGTCATGAATGGCCGGCTGAGACTAAATCGGGTGATGAAGTCAACGTGCAGGCCAGGATCGAAGGCACTCTGGAGAATTTCAGTTTTAAAGAAGGTATGGAGGTCAGGGAGGGGCAGGTTCTTTTTACTATAGACGATTCTCCTTATCAGGCCGCCCTGCAGGCCGCCCAGGCCCAGGTTTCCAAGGCTAAAGCTGACCTTGAATACGCTAGAACGCAGGTGAATGTGCGCAAAGCTGAGGCTGATTTGGCTTCTGCCAAGACTGAATTAAACCGGTCTCAACAGGATGTGGATCGCTATAAGCCTTTGGTCGAGAGCGGTACTATTGCCAGGCAGATTCTTGATAATGCCGTCGCTCAGCGCGATGTCGCTCAGGCGCAGGTAAATGCCGCCAAGGCTGTCTTGGAAAATACCCGCCTTTCCGACAGGGCTAATATAGATATCGCCGCCGCCAATCTGGAAGCGGCCAGAGCCAATGTCACTCAAGCCGAATTGAATATTGGGTATTGTACTATCACTTCTCCCATCAGTGGCGTTATCGGTAAACTCAACGTTTATCCCGGAAACTTGGTGGGCAGCGTCGGTAATACCCAACCTTTGGTGACTATTTCCAAGCTCGATCCCATGTATGTAACTTTCAGCTTGACTGAGAAAGAATACCTCTACATTATGGATCACCGCGACGACGAATACGGCGGCGTGGATATCGAGCTCATTCTTTCAGATGGCAAGGTTTATCCACACAAGGGAAGTTTCAATATGCTGGAGCGCACTTTAGATTCGGCAACTGGCACCATCGGCGTCCGCATGGTGTTTCCCAATCCCGATTTTATTTTGCGTGAAGGACAGTTTGGGCGTCTGCGTATAACCGCTCAGGATGCGGAAAAGGTCGTGGTTATTCCTCAGAAAGCGGTTATGACCGTTCAGTCGGATCGCAGCGTTTACGTGGTGGGCGCCAACAATATAGTTGAATCGCGCGCTATTAAGCTGGGAGATCCCATAGACACCAACTATATAGTTGAGTCTGGCCTCAAAGAGGGCGAAATAATTATTGTCGATGGCATTCAGAAGGTTAGGCCAGGAGCTCCCTGCAATCCTTCCATCTCTGAAGAACGCCCTGTCATCAATCCTTAAAAGCTGCCCAGGCCGCTTTATCAGTGCGGCTAAGCCTCTTTTTTGAATATACAAGTAAAGCTGTCGACAGCTTAAGTTCTGCCGGCAGCTGATAGTGTTAGTTTCCGAAATTCAATACTTCGGGGAGGAAAGCCTTGGCTAAATTTTTTATTCACCGTCCGGTGCTAGCGATGGTTATATCGCTGGTTATATTGATAGCTGGTGCGGTCTGTATACCCAATCTTCCCATCGCTCAGTATCCAGATATTTGTCCTCCTGTTATTCAGGTAGTTGCTACCTATACCGGCGCTAATGCACAGGTTTTGGAGGAGACGGTAGCTTCTCCTATTGAGCAGCAGGTCAACGGATGCGAGGGCATGCTTTACATGCGTTCCATCTGCACCAACCAGGGAACATACGTTCTGCAGATTACCTTTGACCTGTCCAGAGACCAGGACTTGGCCATGGTAGATGTGCAGAACCGCGTATCCCAGGCTTCGCCTTTGCTGCCGGCAGAGGTCAATCAGACGGGTGTGAGCGTAAAAAAACAATCTACCCAGAACCTGGTGTATATCAGTCTTTACTCTGAAGACGGTTCCCGTGACGGCTTATTTCTGAGCAACTACGCCACGATTAACATTATCGACCAGTTGGCTCGTATCAACGGTGTGGGTTCGGCCTCTATTATGGTGGGTCAGCGTGACTATTCCATGCGTTTGTGGGTTGAACCAGATAAGATGGCCAAGCTGGGCATTACCTGTGATGACATTATTGGCGCTGTACAAAGTCAGAGTGTGCAGGCAGCGGCTGGTTCTATCGGTGATCCTCCTCAGCCGCCGGGAGTAGCTTTTTCTTATCCTGTCAACGTGCACGGCCGTTTGACTACTCCCGAAGAGTTCGGCAACATCATCGTAAGCAGCAAAAAGAATAATTCGTCCTTCCTGCGTGTCCGCGATGTGGCTACCACCGAATTGGGAGCTTCGACTTACAACTCCAGCGGTGCACGCGATTCTAAGGAAAGTTTAATTATCGCCGTCTATCAGCAGCCCAGCGCAAACGGCGTGGCTTTGGCTCAAGAGATCAAAGCCAAAATGAAGGAGCTGAGCAAAAACTTCCCTTCCGGTGTAAATTACGAAATTACTTATGACAGTACGATCTTTGTAACCAAATCCATCGAAGAAGTAGTTCATACTCTATTTGAAGCTATTGTACTGGTCTTAATTGTGGTTTTGGTCTTCTTGGGTAATTTCCGAGCCACTTTGATCCCTATTCTGGCGGTTCCTGTCTCTTTGGTAGGTACTTTTGCCGGTTTTGCCTTGATGGGCTTCTCGATCAACCTCTTGACGATGTTCGGTCTGGTTTTGGCCGTAGGTATCGTAGTTGACGACGCCATTGTGGTAGTGGAAGCGGTAGAACTACATATTGAACATGGACTTTCTCCTGTAGAAGCCACAGAAAAAGCTATGGATGAAGTCTCCGGCCCGGTGGTAGCTATCGCGTTGGTGTTGTGTGCGGTCTTTGTACCGGTAGCCTTTATGGGTGGCATGACTGGCGTGATGTACAAGCAGTTTGCTATCACTCTGTCGGTATCGGTAGTTCTGTCGGCTTCGGTAGCTTTGACCATGACTCCAGCGCTTTGCGCTATCATCTTGAAGCCCCGCAAAGAGTTGCGCGGTCCCTTCGGCTGGTTTGTTAACGCTTTTAACGCTATCTTCAAATGGATGACCAGCATTTATGTATTTTTGGTGCGCTGGTCTATTAAGTTGGTGATTCCGGCTGTTGCTTTGATAGGCGCCACCTACTTTGGCGCTTATTGGATGATCTCCCATACCGCCACAGGATTTATTCCTAATGAAGATATGGGTACGGTAATGATTAGCGTCAGCTTACCGGCCGGCACTTCTCTGGAGCGTACTACCCAAGCGGTGAGCAAGGTAGAAGCCATGGCCCGTAAGTTCTCCGGCATCGAGCACACTCTGAGCTTGAACGGCTACAATGTCATTCAAGGCAACCAAGCCAGCAACAGCGGTGCGGTGATTTTGATTCTGAAGGATTGGGACGAGCGCAAGAAGGATTCGGAAAGTGCTCAGGGCATCGCCCAGCTGGTGCAGAAGGCCTCCTCCGAGCTAGCCGAAGCCCAAGTTATTGCTGTTTGCCCGCCTCCAGTTCCCGGACTTTCACAGACCGGTGGCGTAACTCTGGAACTGCAGGATCGCAGCGGCGGAGAGATTGCGGCTCTGGCTCAGACTGCCAGCAGTTATATAGGCCAACTGAATAAGAGCGGAGCTGTCTCCATGGCTTATACGTTGTTCAATCCCAATGTGCCCATTATCGATGTGGAGGTCGATCGCGACAAGCTCATTAATATGGGGATTCCGGTAAATTCCGCCTTTACGGCCATGCAGGTAAATTTAGGTGGTTACTATATCAACCAGTTTAACCAGTTCGGTCGTACATGGAACGTTTACATGCAGGCCAGTTCCAAGTATAGGCGCACTCCTTCCGATATCGGCAGTCTATATTTGCGTACGGCTTCGGGTTCGATGATGCCTTTGAGCAATGTAAGCTCTATCTCCGAGGTTACCGGTCCGGATGTGCTGATCCGCTACAACTTATATCGCGCCATCGAGATCAACGCCGAGCCAGCTCCAGGCAAGAGCACAGGCGAAACTATCGCTGCCATGGAGAAAATGGCCGATTCCTCCTTGCCGCAGGGCTATGGCTATGACTGGACCAGTACCGCTTTCCAGGAGAAACAGGCTTCCGGTCAGACCGCTCAGATTCTGGGCTTGGGCCTGGTCTTCGTATTCCTGTTCTTGGCCGCTCAGTATGAGAGCTGGGGCGTTCCTTTTGCGGTGCTTTTGTCTATGCCTACCGTAGTTTTGGGTGCTTTGATCGGAATTCACGTTATCGGCATGGATATGAACATTTATGTGCAGATCGGTATGCTGATGTTGATAGGCCTCTCCGCCAAGAACGCTATCTTGATTGTGGAGTATGCCAAGGCTAACTTTGACAATGGTATGGACCTTATTGAAGCCACTGTTGAAGGTGCACGCCTGCGTTTCCGTCCCATCTTGATGACCTCGTTCGCCTTCATTATGGGCGTTGTGCCTCTGGCCAGAGCGGTTGGCGCCAGCGCCGTCTGCCGTCGGGCTCTGGGTACCTCGGTTATGTGCGGTATGCTTGCCGCCACAATCCTGGGTATTCTGATTATTCCTTCGCTGTACGTCTTTGTACAGGGTACAATCAACCTCTTCAGCGGCAAAAAGAATAAGACCGTTAAGTCGGCTGATAAAAAGGTCGGCGAGGTAAAGGCCGAGGTAAAGGCTGAGGCCGAGAGCGCTGAAGTTAAGGGCGAGGTAAAGGCCGAGGCCAAGAACGCTGAAGCTAAGAGAGATGATAAGGCTAAAGCTGAGGACACTAAAGTCAAGAGCGAAGATAAGGCTGAAGCTAAGACTGAAGATGTTGCAAAGCCTAAATCCACCGAGGCTAAGGATGAGAAGCCGGAAGGCGATAAAACTTAGACCAAGGCTGAGGCTCTTGAAATGAATCAGATAGGAACTATACTTGCTCCTTGTGTGGAGATAGTGGTAAGTGCAAGATTGCGAAGACTACTGCAAAGTAGGCCTTTCACCAAGGATCAAAATGCATGGCGCAAGTAGATGTTTCTATTGTGATGGTGCGCACGGAGTGCCGTGTCCCGATCAAGAACGTTGCTATAAAATAGCTAGCAGAATATCTTAACAGGCATCTATAACTAAGAGCCCCCGACATTCAAAATGTCGAGGACTCTTTTTTTTTTGTCCATATTTTCATAGCAGTTGCTTGGAAGCAGGCTTGGGCGAGTTGCGTTGGCCTTATTCATCGTTTATAAGCTGATTGCCCACGCATAGAGTGATCGGTACATAAATAAAGGCACAGGAACCACTTGCAGAAGCCTGTGCCTTGAGGTTTAGAAGAGGAATTCGACCGTTATTCGGTCACCATCCATTTGAGTACGGCGTACCCCTTGAGTATGCC
>OMRK01000167.1 GCA_900313515.1 uncultured bacterium
AATCAACCTACAACTTCCGATTAGAAAGGCATCAATTATGGATATGACGCGCGGATTCCGCGATAAACTAGACAATCATCTGAATACTGCCCAGAAATTTCAAGTTCAAATGAACATAGAGGGCAAGGCTGTTTACGATTTCTGCTGCTTTGGCGTAGATAATCAGGAAAAGCTCTCCGATGACCGTTATATGATATTTTACAATCAGCTGAGTTCACCCCAAGGAGAGCTCAGCCTCCAACTGCAAAATAATCAAGCCAATTTTACGGTAGATCTGTCAAGGCTTCCCCAAAATATAGACAAACTGGTATTTGTGGTAAGCATCGATGGCAGCGGGATAATGAGAGATATTATTTCTCACACAGTTACTATTTCCCAAAATGGCCGCGCAGTTCTGAAATTAAACCTGACCGGCAAAGATTTCCAACAAGAAAAAGCCATAATTTCTGTAGAGATTTATCGCAAAAACGGTTGGCGCACGGCAGCGGTGGCTCGAGGTTTTTACGGCGGCCTGAGTGCTTTACTCGAGTTCTACGGTGGCGAAGAAATCAAAGAGACTCCAGCGCAGCCCACGCCTACTTACGGGCCGTCCCCATCACCTACGCCTAAATATAGACCGACTCAGGCACCCGCGCCTACGTACAGACCAGCTCCCACACCTGCGCCCACATACGGATCGGTCTCCACATCTACACCGGAATACAGGCCGTCTCCAGCACCTAATTACAAGTCAACCCCCACACCTACTCCCGTGCCGGCCCAGCCCTCGGCTCCGCCTTTCCAGCCAGCCCCGGCGCCCGCGCCTACCCCTGCCCCTACAACGGTACTGCCCCAGCCCCCAGCTCCGCCTTTAAGGTCAGCCCCTGTACCTGGACAGATCCCCGTGCAACCCAACAGCAAAGGCCCCATCAGCCTAACCAAAGGCCAGAGTGTGAACCTTAAAAAGAATGATGGAGCCAATTTAACCCGCATGATGGTGGGATTGGGTTGGGATGTAGCTGAAACAAACAGTTACGACATCGACTGCGATGCCTCTGCCTTCCTGTGCAAGAACGGCAAGCTAAGTCCCGGTCGAGAAGATATAGTAGCCTTTTTCAATCTATCCCACTCCAGCGGCGCCGTCGTTCATACGGGCGACAACCTTACCGGTGAAGGCGAAAACGGCAAGGATGATGAGCAGATCATAGTAGATTTAACTAAGATTCCAGCTCAATATGACAAGATCGTCTTTGTCGTCAACATCTACCGAGCCCGAGAGCGTGGCCAACATTTCGGCTTAGTAAAAAATGCCTTCATCCGTATTATAGACGATAAAGGTAAGGAATTTTGCCGCTACGATATTGTAGGCCAAGATTACGTCGATAAAACGGCCCTGATATTCGGCGAAGCTGACCGTCAAGGAGAGGCTTGGAAATTTAAGGCCAACGGCCAGGCCACTCAAGATAACAGCATCAGCGAACTGGCCGGGCGATTCTTATAAGTTGAATCAATAAAAAACAGAGCAGGGGGCAACCTAAAGAGCGGGCGGCCCAGTTGGTCACAGCCCAAGTAGAACCTATACGCGGGCGTTTGCCGCCTCAGTGGCCGCCCCCCCCTAATCGGCGCAGGGGGGGCTGGTTAGAAAAGCAGCCCCAATAACTTAATCTAAATTCTCTGCACTTTTTAATAGGCTGCGAGCATGCTCTATAGCTTGTTCTAAAGACGCGCTTCCACTGAGCATGCGAGCAATTTCTTGTTCACGTTCCAGGCCCTCCAAAAGGCTGACGTGGGTAGCCGTGCGACCTTCGCTTATCTCCTTGTAAAGGTGAAGCTGCCTATCTCCAGCTACCGCCAAAATAGCCAAGTGAGTGATACAGATTACTTGGGAATGCTTGGAGAGGTTCTTAAGCCTGCTAGCCACCGCCTGAGCAGCCTGACCGCCCAAACCGGCATCGATCTCATCGAAGAAGAAGGTAGCCGTCTTCTGAAACTCCGAAAATAGACTTAAAAGAGCCAACATAATGCGTGAAACTTCACCACCGGAGGCGATCATGGCCAACGGCTTAGGTTCCTCGCCCGGATTGGGAGCGATAGAAAACTGAACAATATCACCGCCAACAGCACTAATCTCCTTAAACTTGGAACGCAATCCAGTTGAGGCAGCTGGCTCAACTGTCACTTCATTGTCGGCAAAATCAACACTGAAGCGGCAGTGCTCCATGCCGACCTTGGCCAGTTCAGCTTCTACATCGGCCGCCAACTCCAAGGCGTATTTATGACGTATTTGAGAAAGTTCTGCTACAACTTGTTCGCGTTTTTCCCAAACTTCTCGCAAATCATGTTCTAAAGATCCGCAGCGCTGAGAACTTCCCTCAAGCTCCTGCAGACGCTTGGCAGAATTTTGGCGGTACAGAAGCACATCGCTTATTTCCGGGCCATACTTACGCATAATGGTGCGCAGTTGCTCGTAACGGTTCTGCAGGCGCTCCAGTTCGGCCTCATCGGCTACCACCTTGTCGGCATAATTACTGAGCTCGTAAATATTATCGTCAATAATAGCCAACGCTTCATTTAAACCGTTAAGCATGGGCAACAGGCGCTCATCCTTATCGGCCAGAGCACTCAATTCATTGCACTCTAAGGCCAAAAGATCCCGGGCCCCATTTTCGGCGGTAAGGTTGGCATGCACGCCAAGAGCACCATTGCGCAGTTCGCTGGCGGCCGCCAAAAGCTTAATCTCCCGTTCTAAAACGCCATCCTCCCCCTCTTTAGGGGACACCTTATCAATCTCTTCGAGCTCATGTTCAGTCCAATCTATTTCACGCAGGCGAGCCCGCTCGCCCTCATGCAGGGCCTGCAGCTCCTTGGCAAATTCCCTAACTTGATGATGCCAGGTGGCACAGTCGTTCAGCTTCTGCTCATAGTCAGGCTGCTTGGAAACAATGTAGCGATCTAAAACCTTCAGGTGATCGTTTGGCTTTAGAAGTGAATACTGCTGATGCTGGCCATGCAGATCGACCAACATCCCTCCTAGTTCGCGCACCACCGCCAAAGTGGCCGGTTTACTGTTGATGCGACAGGAGGCCCGGCCAGCCGCCTTCAAATCGCGACTGAGCACCAACTCCCCCTCCTCACTCTCTTCAAAGCCTAACTCCTCAACCCGCTTTTTAACTTCGGCAGGAATATCCACAAAACGAGCAGCTACATAACCACTCTTGGCTCCGTTGCGCAAAGGCTTATCACGCACCATAGAACCCAGCAGAAAGCCCATGGCATCAATAATAAGCGATTTACCCGCCCCCGTCTCACCAGTTAAAATATTGAGGCCATCGATAAAATAAAAGATCTCATCTTCAACTAAAGCAAAATTGTGGATGGCTAACTCAGCTAACATAACAACTCAATCTTCCAGTGTCCCTCAATTTATTGGGCCAAACGGCCCACACGGACACCCCTAACCTTAACAAAATTTTGCCCGTCTACAGCGTACTTTCTCAAAACCAGCTGCAACCCAAAAAGCAATCACACTAAGCACACAGGCGGTACTTCCCACGCAAATTTCACATCAGAACCTGCCGCCCTCTTTAAGACAGCAATTACTCTAAACCTTGGTGGGCGGTCACGAGGTGGAGCCAGCCGTTAGCTCTCGAACAACGCTTTTCTCACCCCTTGCCAGACAGCCACAAGGTGAAGCCAGCCGCCAACCCTGGGCACTTTTTCTCGCCCTTGCCGGGCAATCGCGAGGCGAGACCGCCCCCCACTAGGTCAGCCGCCTAAT
>OMRK01000210.1 GCA_900313515.1 uncultured bacterium
CAGCCTGGGCGAGCGTTAAAAGGCCTTTTTTGAAGAGGCCGATGAGGGTTGCAAAAATACCCTCAATTTTGCCTTTAGCCTCGCCCTCGGCTCTGCCCTCAGCTTTGCCCTGTTCAATGGCCTCAGCTCTTATCTCGTTTACCCACTCTTCAACGCCTTTGTTCATACCAACGTTCTCCTTCTCATCTTTATAACAAAATTTCGAACCTATTAAGAGGTTAATTAAGTCAACGGTTTCCTTAGAAGCTCCGCTAATTTCTGCATTCCTACTCACCAGCTCCTTGAACTTTTGCTTGTCTTTGGAATACTTAATGTATCTTAAGAGAATACTAAGCTCTGTCTTAAACTTTGGAAAGTCTTCATCGGCTATTTCGGCGGGAGCTACCAGGTGGAGATGGTAATTGTCCACAAATGGAAGCACGTCCTCATCGACTGCAAGCATACTATGTAAGTCTTTTGGGGCCGTCCATTCGTCAGCGCCGAAATACAAGGTTAAAGTTACTACAGGCGAGAGCTTGTCTGTTTTGTGAAACCCGGAGAGAAACTCGGCCTTGGTCCCAGAGTCTTTGTTAGCCTTGTGGTCTTTAGCTATCTCTTCGACTTGATTAGTGTACTGGATCGCGTAGTAGAGCATATTGCGCACAGGCATGGCATAGTGGATTTCCGACTGGTTTTCTATTCCTAAGACAAGATAAGTGTTCCGACCACTTTTCATGATCGTTACCTTTCTTAGTTTATCGCGGTACTTATGCACAGGAACAGTCTTGCCATTGTCTCCATAAGGCAAAACAATAGACGTGGCATCGAGTTCCTCTAGGGCTTCAGGTTTGATGATTTGTCGGCCATCGTAAAGTAAAAAATTAAATGCATCGGCAAAAACCTCTTTGCCCTGCATGTACCTCTTGGTAGCGGTGTCTTTATCCGGCATGTATATACCCCCCTTCTGGGCCCACCTGTAGCATATTTGTTTTCTATTGTCAATAGTGGGCTGGGCCCTAAATCTCAGCCACTTATAGAGAAGTCTGTTGATGCTTGACAGTGGGCAACGGAAATGATAAAAGGGATCGGCGAAGAGGAAAAAGTGCCATACCTTTGACGCTCCGGGTGTCAAGTTTTGTAGTAAGTGCAGTTATTGAAAAGGTGGGATTGAGTATGAATAAGTTTTTTATTATTTTTTTACTAGGAATTCTCTTGGGGATGCTCATGCTTTTTTTCAAACCCACCGAGATATTGGGTGTTTGCTTAATAGTGCTAATGGTCGGCTTGGCGCAGGTTATAGCTGAAAATGAAAAGAAGCAAAAGAAGCGTGATAAAGTTAGTCCACCGAAATTTGCTGAATCCAGCAGCGTTAAGCAGGTTGAAAATTTAGATTCTGATATCGACAAGCTGAAATCGAAAATGAACAGAACTGGTGGGCTTGGGATTGACAGCGGTGTGATCTTGCTATTAGGGATCATAGGCTTGATAATTGCTTTGTTAAACAGCTCGTATTTTTTCATGCCTTTGCTCGCATTTTTATTTGGCAATCCTGAAAAAGTGAATGCTGATGTCCAATTTTTCATGCATCCCTTGTTTAGTTTGTTTGGTCTTCTTGTAAATACTTTCAGCATTAGAATTGGCTGTTCAGGAGATCGAGAGTTAGGTTGTTCAGCGCTAATTGGTATTTTGATGTCGGCATCCGGTTTTCTGCTCACGGCAGCTAATTTGTTTATTCATGTTATGGAATTATTTATGGGATAATAAACTTAGTGCAAGTAGGCGTTAATGGCGAAAATTTGAATGCGCTTTGGATATGTTGATGCTTGAAAGATAGGCAATAAATATGGCAAATGGAGAGATGAATACAAAAATAAAGTTTATAGACGAAGATAAAATACCCGAAAAATATAAGCATTGTCCAGAGGTTTATTATTCATATCAGGACATGAGTGTGGGTAGAGTGCTGGGAGTGCTTTTTTGTCTTCTTGCGGTGCTCTCAGCGATACCACTGATGTGGATTAACATATACACCGCTATTGGCGGCGTTTGTTTATTGACGCTAGCAGCTTTCGTTTATGCCAAAGATGTTAATAATTTCAACACCAAATATTTGGAGTGCGTAAATTCAGAGGCTGCCGAGCCGCAGCCTCAAATGCGCATACAAGAGGCGCCCAAGATTAGTAATGGACTTATCTCTTTTTTGTTGGGGATCACAGGCCTGGTAATAGCTTGTTTTTACCCTGGTAGAGAAAGTGCAGTCAGTTATTCTGTTACAGCGGCAGAAATTATAATTTAGGGTTGTGTCGCCTCTGTTGTAAACGTAGCTGGCCTTATCATTGGGTGTTTAGAGCGAAACATTCAAAAAAAAGGTTGGTCAGAGGTTGGTTTCTATATGTCTTTATTGGGGTTAATCGTAGCAGGGATGAATGCAACGAGTATAATTATGGAATATTCTAGGTATCATTAACACGGTTTTACGGCGACATCTGGTAAGAACAAGGTGGTGGGGATGACTGTTTTTCTTATGTCCCTTGCCGGTTTTGCGGTAGCGATGTGTGAAACGTTGTCAGTTATGTATTTGGGAGTTTAGTTTTGAGTACGAATGCGAAGAAGTTTTTTATTTCTGCGTTTCTGGGTGTCCTGGGGTGTATACTGACAGTTTTCGAATCCGTACGTAATTTAGGTCTTTTTTTTATGTTTGGGTCTGCTTCTTTAATATATGCCTGGGATCATGGCCTTCTGCCATTTACGGAAAGCACATCTGAATTAGACGAACCCGACAACGTCGAAGGAGGATGTAAAATCAGATATTGATGAGCTGCAGTCGAAAATACGTAAACCAGTGAACTAGGGCTGATCTTGCCAGACAATAAATAGGCATTTTAGTGAGGGGGTTTTTTTTGTAAGACATTTTGCCCAGACGTGCTAAAGCTTCAGGGGGGGCTTGGGCGCATTAAACTAGAATAGTTGCGCATATTTATTGAAATGGAACTAGATCAGATTATGGAATGCAGCTATGAGGCGTTGAGGGACTGGGTTTACGATAATTACGAGGCGGCCTATTGCCTGGGTACGGGAGCGCTTACGCTTGGGGCCTGGCTTATGGATAGTAAAAGAAATGAGCGTAAGGCAGCCTATATCAGCGGTTATATGGGAATTTTGGCCTTGGGGGTATTACTGGAGCCCTGTGTAAATGTAACTTCTTCTCTTTACGGTGATGTGTTGTCTCACGGTAGCCGCTCCAGCAAGAAAGTTGCTTTGACCTTTGACGATGGCCCACATAGGCATAATACTCCGGAAGTTCTTAAAGTGTTAGAGGAGGAGGGCGTTAAGGCTTCGTTTTTCTGTGTAGGACAGAATGCTTTTGATTATCCGTGGTTGATCAAAGATATACAAAAGGCAGGCCATCTGGTGGGTTCGCACAGTTTTACTCACCGCAACTTTTTAGCGTGTACTCCTCGCAAAGCCGAAGAAGAAATTCTTGAAGGAAGCTTGGTTTTAGAAGCTATTCTGAATGATAAGATACGTTATTATCGGCCTCCTTACGGAAATCGTTATCCGTGGAATATAAAATATGGTGAGAGTTTGCGCATGCGAGCTGTTCTGTGGTCCAACTCTCCTCGTGACTGGCAGAGGCCGGGAGCTGGAATTATTGCCGAGCGGGTGATTAACAGTGCGAAGCCAGGGGATATTGTGCTTTTACACGATGGTGGCGGAGATAGGAGCCAGACCGTTAAGGCTTTGCCTACTATTATCGGCAATTTGCGCAGTCGCGGCTTTGAGTTTGTGCGGGTTGATGAACTTTAAATAGAACTGAATATGAATGGAGAGATTAGGCAAAATACGGGCGGGGAACGTAAGGTTCACCTGCTGGAGAAGAGTGTTTATGAGCGCATAGCTGCCGGTGAGGTGGTCGATCGGCCCGTTTCGGTGGTCAAAGAATTGGTAGAAAACTCGCTGGATGCCTCGGCTAGCCGGATTCGCGTAGAGATCCGCGGCGGTGGCAAGGAGCTTATCCAGGTTGTAGATGACGGCTGCGGCATGAGCTCGGAGGATTTGCGCCTGGCCGTGCAACGTTTTGCCACTTCAAAAATAAAGGAGTGGGAGGACCTGGACAACCTGTATACCTTGGGCTTTCGGGGTGAGGCTCTGCCCAGCATTGCTGCTGTGTCCCGCCTGGAAATTCGTACTTGTTTGGCGAGCGCCATGGAAGGTTCTCTGCTCACCATGGAAGGGGCGAGCGAACCGCAGATTAAGGCCTGTGCGGCAGTTCCCGGCACGCGAATTACCGTGCGTGATCTCTTTTTTAACACGCCAGCTCGTCTTAAATTCCTACGCTCTCCCAGCGCAGAGAGCACGCAAATTATTGATTTGGTGGGGCGTCTAGCTGCGGCCTGGCCGGAAACGGCCTTCTCCGTCTCTTCCAATGGCAAGGAAGTCTTCTCTTTTACAGGTGATGTCGGCAGTGATCGGCGGCTAGCTAAGCTTTGGAAGCTGGATCCGGCCGATTTTATTCCGCTTTTTGGCAGTGGGGAGGGAATCACTTTAGATGGTTTTATAGCCAAACCTAGTGTCTCCAAGACTACGCGTCTAAATCAACTCTTTGTAATGAACGGGCGAGTGATCCGTTCGCAGAGCATTAGCCAGGCCATGCTTGAGGGCTTTTCTCCCCTGATGGAGAGAGGCCATTTTCCTGTTGGTATGTTGCGCTTAACCGTTGATCCGGCTTTTGTGGATGTCAATGTTCATCCCACCAAGCTGGAAGTTCGTTTTGCCGATCCGCACCCAGTTTTTTCGCTGGTGTACAGAACGGTTAGCGAGGCGTTGGAAGCGGCCCGGGCGGATAGCGTTCTGCCCAAACATTTTGCGGCTTTGGCCCACAAGATTGACCGGGAACAGGAAGCTATCAGAACAGCGGCGGAGATGGAGCAGGCGGCTGGGGAGTTGGCTGCCCGTAAGCCCGGGGAGGGTACGGTTAATATTTCGGAGAGAGAGGCTGGAATAGCCAATTTCGACGCAGGCAGCGGCGGGGGGCGCGTGAGCCCTGGTATAGGTGATGCGGATCACGGCACAGGTAGCGGCAGAGGAGATGGCGATTTTAACGCGAGCCCAATTAGAGGACAGGATAGAACCTTTCAGCTTCCGCGCTGGCAGCCCAAGATGGAGCTGGACCGGGGTGTAGGAAGCCAACACAAGCGTTTAACTCGTCCGGAGGCTAAGGCAGCCTTAGAACTTTGCGCACCATTTGCTGGAATGACCAGGAGTGATGCACTGGACAGTGGCACCTTTGCGGGCAGTTCTACCGAACCGTGCCAAATTAGCGCTGGATTGGTAAGGCCAGTGGAGGCCGCTGTTGCGAGGGGAGCCGACACGGAAATAGCTGGTGTAGAGGAGGCTAGTGCACAGGTAGTTGGCGCAAGGAGTACTGATGCAAAAGAGGTCAGTACGGTGACAGTTAGCACGAAGGTAACTGGGGCAGAAAAGGTAGGCCAGATTGAACAAGTGGCACCGGAACCAATGCGGTGTGATCCGGCCCAACCGAAGCTGGTTACGTTTAAAAAGGAAGAGCCCGAACGAAATCAGCTCTGTTTAATTCCCGAGCAGACAGCAACAGTTAGCAAATTTCAAGTGTTGGGTCAGGTATACAACACCTTTATTGTAGGCATTTATGAAGGCAAGCTCTGGCTGGTGGATCAACACACCGCCCAGGAACGTATCAACTATGAAAAATTCGCCTATATGCGAGTGATGAGTGAGCGTTCCCAGGGGCTTTTGATTCCGGAAATAGTTGAATTCTCTCCGGCGGTTTGTCAATTCTTGCAAGATAATCTGGATGGTTTTGCCGAGTATGGCTACGAGGTGGAAAGCTTCGGTCCGGAACGTTTTGCCCTGAGGGCAGTGCCTGCGGCTTTGCCTTTAAAAAGAGCTGCCGCTGCTTTCAAAGATATGGTGGAGGATTTAGCCGCCGAAGTGATTTCTATAAAGGGAAATCAGCGCGAGTACCTACGCGAGAAAATCCGAGCTATGGCTAGCTGTAAGGCCTCGGTAAGAGCTGGCGAACCTTTGGGTATAAGAGAGATGGAAGGATTGGTAAACGATATGCTCAAG
>OMRK01000168.1 GCA_900313515.1 uncultured bacterium
ACTCAGGCTTACCGACCTTCGCAGTCACGTTCGGTCCAGCCCACTGCAACCGCTCCCGCCCAGTCGCAGGCACCAGTTTATAGACCTACTCCCCAGCTGCAGCAGACTCAGGCTTATCGACCTTCGCAGTCACGTTCGGTCCAGCCTACTGCAACCACTCCCGCCCAGCCGATCCATAATCAGTCGGCAGCCGTAGCTTCGCGTTCCCTGCCGCCTCCTAAACCGGGTAGTAGCACAAATAACCGTCCCGGCGGCTCCTCACCGACTTCAGCCAGCACCGCAGTTTCAACTCCCCCTCTTCCACCACCTCAATTGGAAGTGCCCGAAGAGCCTGTGGATCACTCTGTTGCTGTGGCCAAGGGCCAGGTCGTGCAGCTCTGTTCGCCGGGGACAACCTCCGCTTGCCAGAATCTGGTGGTAAGTTTTCGTTGGAACGACATAATTTTGACAAACAGTGATGTTGACTGTGCGGCTTCAACAATAATATGCCGCAATGGAAAGTTCCAAAATAACTTGGAGGACATCGTATATTTTGGTAACCCTGAACATAGCAGTGGTGCGGTGAAAAAAGCCTATCCGGTCAACACCAAGGTTGGCGCCAGTGATATGGAGCAGTTCAGTGTTGACTTGAGTCTGCTTCCCTCTGACTGCAACCGTCTACTCTTGGCCGCTACTATTTACACCCCCGATACCACGAGTAGCTGCTCGACAGTACTGAGCCAAGCAACGGTTACCGTCTACGATGCCCAATCCAAG
Organism: uncultured bacterium; assembly: GCA_900313515.1. Lineage (GTDB taxonomy): Bacteria > Vulcanimicrobiota > Xenobia > Xenobiales > Xenobiaceae > Bruticola. The sequence continues at coordinate 757 of OMRK01000168.1, forward strand.
CGGGGACTTTACCGATACACCAATGGAGAGAACACGGCCGATGGAATATCGCTGATCTTTGCAGAGCTCGTCCACCAAGGTAATGCATGGCTATTTAAAGGCTTAGGTCAGTCGGCACCAGCACCAGATATCATGACCCTGGCTTCCCGGTACATAAACTAACCAGCTCAGATATTCCAGCGATAAAACATGTTACTTCAAACGTGGAAGAGTGGCGAAGCGCCACGTTTGCTAAGCAAAAAAAAAGGACCACGGGCTAGTTCTCCAAGATCCTGGGAACTACTCGTGGTTTCCTTACACCCAAATATACTGGTGGAGAAGATGGGATTCGAACCCACGACCTCCGCATTGCGAACGCGGCGCTCTCCCAACTGAGCCACTTCCCCGCGCATCAGCGCGGGAATGATTTTAGCAGAGCGATCAGCCAATTGTCAAGGGGAGCGACTACCTAACAAACCCGGAAGTGCAGTTCCCGACTATTCCCCCTGCTCGATGCTGCCGATACTCGGTTGCTCATCACTACCCAGATCGTCACAGTCAACATCCGCAACGCCTTCACAGCGACGGTAAGCTGTATTTCTGCCCCGACCGACCTTCTCCAGGAACCCCAGTTCACCGCTGAGCTTACCTAAAACAGATTCTATGGTCGGAACACTTATCTCATAGCACAAGTCGTGAATATCGCTCTTAGTAAGCGTTACCGACTCATCGTAAAAGAGAGCCTTAATACACTTAGCCTTGCGATCACGTCCACCTAAAGGCAAAAGACGATAGAAGAAGTAACGGAAGGCCAAAGATAAGTGGCGCAAACAATACTCCGTAAAAGGTGTATAATCGTTGCTACCCATATGCCAATTGCCTATGCTCTCACGGAAAGCGGAATTGAAAAGATCGTTTCCGGTAATGCGGCCACTACTGAGGTGCGAGGAGACGAGCTCAAAACTGATATAACGATAGACCGGGTAACCAGCCTTGGCCAAAAGCAACATAAGCAGCAATTGAGCCACCAAAAGGTTCCCAAACGAATCATCAAAGGGACTTATGCAAAGAAAATCTAAGATAAAGCGCGGTATAACCACCAGCGGATCGAAGTACTTGCTGACCTCATTGAAACTATCACAAGCTTCATGCAAGGCCAAACGAACATCGCAAGAAGACATGGCTTGCATAACGATATCTCCGCTGAACAGTTTACCCCCACTTAACATGAGGAGAGGAAAACCGCGGCTTTGCACCTGCAGGTAGCGCACTCCATTGTCAGGTTCAATGGCCCCAAAGGTGATGCTACGATCCGTATACTTGGGCCAGCAATCCCTTATTTCTGTCTCGTATGGTAAAAGCGAGCGATACAGATCTACTATGGAATCGACCGACAATTCAAAATCCTGTGGATTCTGCAGACGCAAAAAATTCTTGGCATAAAGCTGTATCTGTAATTTCTTCAATTCTTCTGGATCGAAATTGGAATTGCGTGGAACTGGACGAACGCGTTCAAAGAAATCAGGCTGTTTCAACTCCTTTTCTAATTCTTGACGTCCTTCTTCACTCAGTTCAGCCAACCCAACATTGTTGGAGCAGAAGGATTCTACATTTTTAAGAATCGTATTGACAGGCAGATCACTGAGCACGGCCGGATCGACGTCAGCGACAACATCTTGCTTCCCCTTGTATTCATGAACGACATTCACCAAACGGAACAGAGGAGTGGAAATATTACACGTCTGTTCTCCCAAAGGACGAGAATAATTAAAAGAACGCACCGTTAAACACCCATTTTCTATAAACTTAAACTGCGAAGACGCAGACCCGCACCCTAACCAAGCAACAAGAGCAGTAGCCAGGCAAGTATCCCCTATGGTAGCCATCCGCCCAAATGAACTTGAAAGAAATTTACCCCCATTATAGCACTATTTACCATATTTACAATAATTGTTTAGGCATTTGAGCTTTATCTTTTTAAATATTTCAGGAAATAAACGACTGTTATATGCAGATAATTCCTAATCCACATTTATAGTTAGAAGATAAGCAGCAAAAAGCCAGACTCATCCGCATACACTTCAAAGTCCGGCCTGGATTTCGCAATAAAGTATCACAAACGCCATACAGAGCAGTGCTACGCTTTGTCCTCCTCCACTTGCTCGAGTAGCCCCGTCCTAATATCTATCCCTATTAGCCAATCCCAAGAAGGCTCGTAAACCGTTTTCGCTTATGTTAGCGGGATTCTGCATGACGCTACCCACATCGATACCCACCGCCTGCAGTTCGTATCCTTTCACCGAACCGCTCTTGCCATCTTCAACTTGGTTGCCCGAATAATCGTAGCTCTTGCCATCCATCACTCCCCAGCTAGCATCGAAGGAATGTACCATTTCATGGAACAACCCAACCACCGGAGGACGGGTTCCCCAATCATCAGAACCGAGCTTGACTCTAGAACGATTATACTCCACCGTGGAATCGCTGCCTTCGTTTGCTCTTCCGTTGCTCTTCAACATAGCACCATTGGTAAATGAGCACATGTTACCGCTATCGGTGCTCTTTATAGTAACGCTACGACCGCTCCCCTTCAAACCTTCAAACAGAGACTGTCCCACACCAATCGAGGACAAAGTTTCCAAATCGGAACCAACTCTGGCCTGGTAGCCCTTATCTCCCTCAACCTTGACATTGGAAGGAACACCGTTGTTTCGAACAAGTGAAACCTCAGAGCCGGTAGTCACAGTTCCAGAATCGAGGCCATCTACCACTACCCTATTGACGCCTTCGGTGTCGTAGATAGAATCTGCACCGCTACCACCGATGATAACATCTTGGCCAGCGCCAGACTTTATAACATCACTACCCTGCCCACCGCTCACAATATCGTTGCCGCTACTGCCAAAGAGCTGATCTGCCCCAGCCCCTCCATCGATATAATCGTCGCCGCTGCCGCCATCGATATAATCATCGTCATCTAAACCATAAATCGTATCGTTGCCAGTGCCGCCACTTATGGAATCACGCCCCAAGCCACCCTCTATGTAATCATCTCCAGCGCCACCATAAATGGTATTTCCTGTACGATCTACCCCAGAGCTTTTACCACTGATATAATCAAACAGCTTTTGAACAAAGTTACGGTTGTCGGTGGGCACATCCAACTGATTGGCAATGATCGTATCATCGCCGGCGCCACCGTTTATATAATTCGCTCCATAATTATCGTAAATTGTGTCCTTACCACCGCCGCTACTTATGCTATCATTACCCTTGCCGCCAACTATATTCAAATTGGAAACAACGTCACTGTCTACGCTTATGCTATCGTCGCCGGCTCCACCATCGATAATCAGCTTGCTCAGTTCATACCTGCTGAACTTCTGCTCCTGACCATCTACATTGATGACAACCCCGCCGCTATCATCTGCCTTGCTGATCCGAATCTTATTAGCGCCATCTCCGGCCCTTAAAACGGAATAACCGCTCAGATCGGCATCGGCCCGATCTCTCTTGCCAGCCAACGCATAAGCCAAATTCTTTACATCGGAGCCATCTGCATAGGCAGAAGCGCTAATGATCTTTGAGGCCAATCCGGACGACGTCCCAGTTTCCGCGCTGACAGTAGCTCCACTGCCCGACACCATGCCGTTTTCGGCTACCTTACCGAGCACCTCCCCTTTGGCGTCCACGTCTGATGCAGCTACAGGCGACGAACCCCCAAGCCCCTCCTCCAAAAGATCGGACGCATTCACGCGACCGAAATTGCAAGAAGCGACTCTATTTGCCGACAAAGAAATGGAAGTGTCATCTCTAACGGCAGACGCGAGCAAGGAGGCACCGGATAACCCCGAATTTACACCAGCGATTCCTGCTACCCCCTGAGGGCCACACCCTCCCGGCAAGGGCAACGGCGAAGCCAGCCCACCAATATTACCCACAACCCCCTTTATGTTAGCATCAAACTGCATACTCATTGCGACCTTGCCTTCTCAAATCATATTATTAAGCAATTTTAACCGGTAATGTAAGCTCCGTTCTTCCTTTTGGTAAGGAACGCCCCCGCCAACTATTTTCACTACGATTTGCAGTTTTGACAATAGATGGCCTATTAATTACTTAAAGAAAAGCTAGGCATACTTGAGTATTATGCCTTCCAAAACATCCATTACATCCTTACACTTGTCGGTTACAGTCTCCAAGCTGGAATAAATTTCTTTCCACTTGATAAGCTCAATAGCATTCTTCTCATTTTTGAAGAGATCAGCCACTGCTCCATGACTTACGGCATCGGCCTCATGCTCCAACTCCTTGATGCGGTGGCGCAGCTCACCAACATCTTTAAGCTCGATAAGGTGCCCAACAGCCTCATACATGACATCGGTCGTTTCCTTGATAATTTCCGCCAAACGGAAGGCTGGCTCGGTGGGCTTAGCCACCTGATAAGTGACCATACTCACAGCCGAGGCCTGGATGAAATCTAGAATGTCATCTAAATTTGAACTTAAAGCATGAATATCTTCCCTATCGATAGGAGTAACAAAACTCTTGGCTATCTGCCTGGCAGTATCGTGAACGACGTGATCACCCTGACGTTCCAACTCGTTGAGAGCCTCGAGATGGGCCCCCATGTTGTCAAAGTCTTGCATAAGATTCAGCAACATAGCCCCTGCCTCTTTAGCAAAAGAAGCTTGACGCTGAAACTCTTGAAAGAAGCTATCTTCTTTGGGTAAGAAATTAAATTTCACGTTCTTTTCCTCCGTATTTTACAATTTTTTTAAATTTAGCGCGAAAAACAGCGCGGATACCCGCTCAAAAGATCCAACTAGCCTTTATGGTCTAGTTGTAGATGCAGGTGACGTAGAAGCAGATGGTGTTGCAGTTGGTAAAGTATGCGAAGCCATAGGACTAGATGAAGCGGAGGGAGATGGAGCAACAGGCGGTTTAGTCGACGAAGACACTGCCGGAGATGACGATGATGCAGCTGGAGCAGCAGATGCAGGTAACGGTGATGCAGGAGCAGCGGAAGGAACAGGTTTGGATGAAGTTGCGGCGCTCGAAGGAGCCTCTGGCGAAGGCAAGATTATTTTCACATTGGCCTGCCGACGCAACTTCTCCAAAAATCCTTGCAGTTTCTCAGCAGCTAAAACTTCCATAACCCGCAGGCGCAAGTGCTCATAATCGGTACTGCGACCTTTCACCCAAAAAAGATACCAACCACCACCGTTGGCAGCCATGGGAGCACTAACCGTGCCTATCTTCTGCTCGAAAAGCTCCTTTACGCTCAGAGGATCAAAGGACTCTTCCAGTTCACTTTTGGTGACCCGTCCCAGGTTTCCGCCTATGTCCCGACTCTGCACATCCAAAGAATGCACCGAAGCCATAGCGCTAAATCCATCCTCACCCTTTATGCGTACGGCCAGTTCTTTGGCCTCCTCTTCAGAGCCTAACAAAATTCCCTTCAGCTCCAATTCTTCGAAAGAAGACGAATGAGCACGGAAAAAAGCTTTACGTTCACTCTCTGGCACATCAGCCAAAATCACCTTGTACATAGGCACGCAACGGCGCAAGTTCTCTTGCAATTTGGCAATATCCAGCTGGTTAGAGTAGACCAGTTCCTGGGCATCAGGACGCTTTTTATAGTCCGCAATCCAAGCCTTCAATTCTTCCTCACTTACAGTAACCTTGGCCTGCTCTATGGACTTATCAACAAGCCTCTCCGTTATCATGTCCTGCAAGGTCTCTTTAGCGAACAGCTCGCGCAGCTTGGCATCTAATTGGCTAGCCTTCAGAGTTTCTCCAGAGAACTCAGCTACCACCGGGTCCTGATTGGGGTCAAACAACCAAACCGCTTCAGTTAAGGCCACGGCGGCTAGAACAGCGGCTATAGCCTGCCAATATGTCACTTTCTTAGTCATTGCTGCTCACTGCCAATCCATCATATTTTCTAATTTACAAACGCTCAAAACTTCACTAACTAAACAGACCATGCCATCGCCTGCCTAAAAAGAGCGACCACCCCCATACAAACTCCAGCAAACAAAACGGCTACAGCGCCTACCCCCTATCCATCTAGCGATACTTTAATATGCAACGTATAGCCTGCAAGCCATCCTTAAAACCAATTTTCTTGCCATCGGATTTTGTGCGCGGATTATACTCTATAGGAACTTCAACTATCTTGCAGCCTTTCTTGGCTAATTTAGCGGTAATTTCCGGCTCAATGCCAAAGCGTTCCTGTTCCAGGACCAAAGACTGCATAACATCACGACGCACAGCCTTAAAACAGGTCTCCATATCGGTCAATCTGTAACCCGTAAATAAATTGGACAACCATGTGAGAAATATATTAGCTAAAACATTGGCCAAGTAGGCGCCATTGACCAAATGTTTGTGCATAAAGCGCGATCCGTAGCAGGCTTCGGCCTGTCCAGCCAGTACAGGCTCAATAATCCTCGGATATTCCTGGGGAGAATATTCCAAATCGGCATCTTGAATAATAATGACATCCCCCGTTGCCTCGGCAATACCACGGCGCACCGCTGCTCCTTTGCCGCGATTTTCCGAGCAGTAAATAACTTTACTGACCAGCGGCTCGACACTTTCGCGCAAAATTTGGGGGGTGTTATCCCTGGAGCAGTCGTCTACTATGATGATCTCTTTATGGAGAACCGGAGCTGCCACCACCGCCTTGACTAGATCCAAAATCGACTGTTCTTCATTGTAGCAGGGCACTACCACCGACAACACCTTATCTTTATAGGCTTCATCCATAACTCATTCCACCCTATGGCAATCAAACACCCGAGCCGCCAACTTGCAAAGGACGGTCGAGCAGCAA
>OMRK01000169.1 GCA_900313515.1 uncultured bacterium
ACCGTAACTGGCGGGCTTAGCCGGGGCAAAATTCTTATCCATGTAGCTAGAGATCGCTTCTAAAGCAAGCAAACTGTCACCACACACTCCCCAAGACCGTCCCCTGCGGCTTAAGGCCAACCAATTGAGGTAATTTGCTGAACTCTCATTGTCACCCAGTTCCAAGCTAACCAAAAGTCCCAAGGCCGTAGTCTGACAATCACTCAAAAGACAGTTACCAGCACAGAACTTATCAGCCCGCTTCTTTCGGAAATTATTCCATATTTTCTGGGCTTGCTGTTTACTGCCATGGTTATACAAGGCATGCACTAAAGACATTAGGGCGGGGTTGTCGAGCTTATCGGATTTGGCAACGGCCTCCTGCAGCTCCTTGGCATCGACATGGGCCGGATCCGTAAGGTAAATAAGCAAGCGTGTACCGGAATCTAAATCTTTCCGAATATTGTACAGATAAGCTTTAGCACGACTTAAAAGCGCTTCGACCTCATCACTACCATCTGGCTTCAATGTCTGCAGATAACGCACGACCATGACAGTGGTCATAAAATCGGATTTAAGGCCAACGCGCCAACCGAAACCACCATCCTTATTTTGAGCCGATTGCAAACTGCTTAAGTAAACAGAGGCCTCCTGAGAAGATACACCAAACAGCTTGGGAGCCTCTAACTCTCGGTTGTTCCAAGGCAAGGCACAGAGCTGAGGGGCGATCCAGGAAGTCAAAATGCTTTCGCTGCTTTCGGCCGTCCAGCCACCACTCTTTAAATCTTCTACAGAGGCGCAGAGCAGGCCGCTCACCCCATTCATAACCTCAACATGTAGGCGCCGATCGAAGACCCGGCCGATAAATTCAGGCTTAAAACTGTTCAAGCTGAGATTGAGGTCTCTGTTTAGTTCACCGCTAGTATCTTGGCGGTAAATAGTAGCCAAAGGCCGCACTTCTACAGGAAAAGCGTGACGCTCACGACCATTTTCGGTGGCCAGTTCAAAGATCACACAACCGGCTCCCGGTAGACCGCCTTTCAGCATGAAATCAAATTTTTTAGCACTGCCGGCAGCCAACTCATAAGGTGCAAAATCAATCTTAGCATCGCTAGCCGCCTGCCTATCGCTGCTGCTGTGCAAAAGCAGAATATTCCTATCCTCACTAACAGCCGAAGCCTTCAAAGGAAGATTGCGACGAGTACGATTCTTCAAAACGACACTGAATTTAACGAAGTCGCCACGATTTATAAGCGCAGGCCCCCTGAACTCTACCGAAATGTCCTTTTTTAAAGTAAAGGGAATAACGGCCTGCCCCATCATGCCGTTCATGTTGCCAACATTAACAATTAAATTCCATTCCCCCTCCTGCTTAGGCAGCTTAACGTTGGCACTAGCCCGACCGACCTCTGCTCCTAATTCCAAGGTGCCCAGGTCAAGACAACTGTTTTCGGGGAACAAAGTAACCGGAAGCTCGAACAAGCTAGGTGTCTGTTCCAGGCTCAATTTGCGGCTGAAATTGCTCCCATACTTTCCTAACTCTGAATGCAAAGAATAAGGCAGACAGAAAGCAGCCAAGAGATTGTCACGTTCCAGATAAGGAGTGGCGTAAGGGCCAACCAATTCCAAATTGGCGAATCCAAGCTGTGTCTTTCCTTCGGAATCGGTAACCTTTACATTTAACTTATTGGCCTGTCCGCTCACAGGAACGGTCTCGAAGTCCGCCTCAACTTGAAGAATCTGCTTAGTTTGGGTAATGTCGATAAAAACTTCGGCAAAATCGAAATTGGTCGGATTAATATTATTTACAGCCCACGCCATAATCTTAAGGGATGGCGCAAAACGCTCCGACATGGTTAAATCCCAAGCAGCTCTACCATTCTTATCGGTAGTTAAAAGATATCTGCGCAGCGTTCCCCCATCCTCTAAAACTACCATTATGTTCTCATTAGGAGAAGGAGAATAAAACTGCAAACGATTGACCTCTCCTGCCTCACAGTAACGCTTTTCCGCCTCAATCATCAGGTTGCCGGTCTTCTCCATTGGAGATAAAACCTCAAGGGTTCGGTGAACCTGCAAACCGCTGAGATAATTGGCAAATTCTGCTCCACTGGGGCTTTTTGTATCAGGCGCCGAACGGTCTGCATTTTTAGACGGAGAAGCCGATTGAGCACCGGAAACGCTTGAAACCTCCGAAGGATCTCCATCCACAACAGCGAACTTTAAAGTGTATTCACCTGCTTCATTTGGCTTCCAAGCAAAAAGAGCCTGGCCATGTGGATCGGTCACTACATTACCTAAATTTAAAATCCGACCGGATTTATCTAGAGCTGAGACTTCTACCTTGAGATTTTCCTGGGGCTGTCCATTTAATTTATAGGCACCGATCAAGTACTGGGCCTGTCCGTTAAGGTGAAGAGTATTGTGACCCTGCACCTCCAAAAGCAGCGGGGCCTTGACCACGGTAAAGCTGCAGGAACTGCGGGCCTTGATAGTGGGACGCTTCTGAACAGCGGCCTGGACACGTACCACGGCAAATTCCGCATTCTTGCTTATAAGAGCGGGGCAAGTGAACTTGGCCTGAGCCTTACCGGAATAGTTGGTGGTTACCGTTAGATGTGGAAGCTTAGCGGAGGCGGCAAAGCTGTCCTGGGCCTTTGCTCCCAAATTGCCCAACTTATAGCCTTGCTCTAAATCCGCCTGGCACAGGGCGAAATCCAGCCCAACCTCAACTCCGGGCATGGGCAGGCCTTCCTTGTCGGTCAATTCGACATCGAGGACAGCTGGCCGACCAACTGTTAGGTAAGGCTGCGCCGATTTTACGGTAAGATTGATATGAGAGGATTCTGGTGGTGTGCCAGCTAGCCCGCAGGCGGCCACCGCCAAATTTTTGGAATCTTTTAAAACCAAAACGTGCGGTTCGGAACGTACAGTTTCAGGAACAGACAAAACTCCGTTCATAGTACCGTTAAAACCTAGAGCCGATTTATTGGAAGCCAGCACTTTGCCCCGCAAGGTACACAGCTCCACCGTAAAAAGTTCCTTGAGGCTGTCGTTGGCAAGACCATTTCGGTTTAGTTCACTCACAACGGCACGGTACTGCAATTGACTGCCCGCTGCCAGAGAGCGCGAATTACACCACAGAAAGGCCTTCCAACGGTCAGAAATTGCGGCCGGTGGGGCAGCCAGATAAAGGGCTATCTGATTTTTTGCCTTCACTATATAAAGGGCGGAAGTCTGAATCGAACGACCGGGCAGGTTGATAAAGCCGTCTTCCTGGCTGAGCAATTTAGTTAAAACGGCCTCAGACGAGTTACCGCCAACATTTCCGGTCCGGGCTGAGCCAGAATTGGCTTGCTCATTCCCATCTATTGCCGTTCCTTCGTTTTTATTGGTTTCATTGCCCGCAGTCCAGGTTATTTGGTAAACTTCCTGAGGTTTAACAGCCTGACCAGAACGCAAGTCGGCAACCCACAGAAGGCCAGGCCTAACACCAGAGTTAACATGGATTATTCCCACCTCGGATATATTTACTAATTGGTAAACCCTATCAGAATACTTCTCTGCCGAACTGCCAGCCATGTCTGGAGAACTGCCACCCGAACCTTTGGGAGCTGCTTTTTGCTTCTCAGCCTCGGAATTAGAGGCAGACTCTGAGGCAGCCGACAACTTCAGAAGATAGGTACCCGCTGCCAATACAGGCAGAGTCTGGCGCAGCACCACCCCCTCCCGAGTGGACCTTAGCGGTGCAGTCATATCGGAGGTTATGGGAAGCACTTGTGCATTACCCAAATAGGGTTTGAGACGGGAAACGCTCTGCTCGTCCAGATTTTCGTAATCTAACGCCAACTCTTTACTCAACAGAGCAGAAATATCTAAAGGATACAACGTTAGAGAGAGGGCGCTG
>OMRK01000170.1 GCA_900313515.1 uncultured bacterium
ATGGTGTAGAAGCACTGCTTGCGCTCACCATTCATAACTATAGAAAAATTGGTATAAGGAAGCACATACTCACCGGGTTTATCGGTACGCATGGCCACTTTACCCTTAATGGAGGGTCCTAACTCGGGCAAAGGCAACTCACGGCCCAAAAAAGAGCTATCGTAACCAGAACGATGAGGGTACATGTTGACCATCTCTTCGTTTACCTGAGAGCTACCTCCGGGTCTTTGCACTCCCCTATTAGCACCGGAATGACTCTTAAACAACCTGCCCGCATCGGCAAAAGCCTGCTCAGCTGCGAACTCCTGACCGCCGCCACGCGTGAAAACGTCACGACAGCTCTGGGAACTCTCGGCCTTACCAGCACCCACCCCGCTAATCTGAGTATTCGTATATAAAGAGCTACTAGAGATACTGCCTATTCCCATCTTCTCTCACCCCAAACTGCTCTGCACAATTTCACCCCCCGCCACACCCTCATGATAATCATTTAAAAGAAATAAATGTGCATAAAAATGTAAACTAATGGACAATTTTATTATGCAAATGTAAAAAATTGGAGAAAGAGCTACCTTTGCTCCAGCCAGATTTCCGCTCCCACCTCTTGAGGGACAGCCTTTAGTTTGCCGTTAGAGACAACCGCCTCAAGACCACTCAAAAGCCCCTTAAATCTGCTGCCGTCAGCAATAGCCGAACCGCTGACATCTAATTCCAAGAATTCACAACTTGCCAACTTATCTCCATTGCCACTCTGACCGGTGCAACTCTGCTGAGTACTCCCTTCGGGATAACCACCAGCGGGCTGAATTATTTCACGAGTACTGGGAACTCTCTCCAGATCGCGGGTAACAGCACATACAGCCCGTGAATGAGCATCCTCACGTAAAAAAGCCAAGCTATTGCCATCAGCATAGAGCCACTGCAGACCACCTCGGCGCAAGGCAGAATATTCTTGACGCGCGGCACAGAGCTTCTTCACTAGCTCGATCATGGATTTATCCCACTGAGAATCATCCCAAATCATGGTGCGTCGGTTATCGGGATCGCCTAAACCTTCCATGCCGATCTCATCGCCGTAATAGATGCAAGGCGCCCCCTGATAGGCAAACATCAAAACATGCAGAGCCTTAACCTTGTCTACGCGACCACCGCACATGGTTTTAACGCGAGGAATATCATGGCTACCCAGTAAATTAAGCATGTTCAAAGCCACAGTTTCCGGAATAGCGGTGCGGAAGCTCTGCATTTGCTCGGCTAAATCGAAGGTGGGAAGAAAGCCGTGATCGCTGCTAGCATGTCCGCGGAAGGTTTCAAAATCCTGACCAACCATCCACTGGAATAAAGGAATGCAGAAGGCACGGTAATTCATGGCGGAGTCGAACTCATCACCCTGCTGGTAATCGGTGGGATCGAAGAACTGCTCACCCACCAGCCAGGCTTGCGATTTTTCTTCTTTGATGGCTGACCGCATCTCGCGACCGACTTCATGGGCTAACTGCGAAAAGTTCTGCCTAGCTAGCATGTTGGCAACATCCAGGCGCCAGCCGTCCACGTCGTAGGGAGGTTTGAGCCAGTGGCGCATAACTGCATTCGGAAGCCGGTACATACGATCCCGCAACTCCTGAGAGCGGTAATTTAAGCGTGGGAGAGTATGTACCCCTAACCAAGTTTCATAATTTTCATTATCATCGTTGTAGAAGGTAAAGAAGCCCCGCTCCGGAGAGTTCTTATCGGCCTGGGCCTTCTTAAACCAAATATTTTGGTTGCCGCAGTGATTAGGAACAAAGTCTAAGACAATGCGGATCCCAGCCCTTTTGGTATCCTCGCGCAACTTAACCAGCGCTTCATTCCCGCCAAAATGAGGATCGACGTTAAGATAATCAGCCACATCGTACTTGTGATTACTTGGGGAGGTAAAAATGGGATTGATGTAGAGCGCGTTGATGCCCAAACCCTGCAGATAGGGGATTTTTTGCGATATACCCGGCAGATCGCCCCCGTAGAATGAGCAATTACCACTTTGGCGATCAACCGGCGCCCCCCAGGGAAAAGCTTTAGCAACGCTGCCGGCCAGTACAAACTCGTTATCCTTTACATTGGTTGAAGGATCGCCACAGCAGAAGCGCTCGGGGAAAATCTGGTAGAAAATAGCGTCCTGAACCCATTCAGGTGGATTATTAAAAAGGGCGCATTTAAAATCGTCACGATCCAAAGGGGTGGAACGGTAAAGTCCACGGGCGTTCAAATTGTAATTGCCATCTGGCGTAACCAGATAAAATCGATAGCCGAGCAGCGGCACGCGTACCTCCAACCGAGCTTCCCACCACTGCCAATCTTCAGAATGCTGGGGAATCGCCCGGGCAGAGCCGGCCTCTACACCCTCACCAGCGTACTGCTTGCCTGGATCGGGGATCTTAACGGCTGCGGTCATTATTTCCTCGCCCTCAGGCGCAGTGCGCACAAAGGCCTGCGTAACATTTAAACCCTTACGGACACGCAGACGCAAGGTAAGAAAGAAGCGACCGGCAACTTCCTCTCTAGTATAATAAGGAGCAGTTCCACTGTGATAGGCTTCCGCCGAAATAAAGTGCATGAAACACAACCTCTCTTTTTCACCAGAGCTCCCTGCGGTTTTCTTAACTCTGGACTATCCGCCCAGGAACTTACCTGCGCCTTCCCAATGACACCGCGTCCCCAAACGCTTCCTCGCTTCGCGCATAGGCCAATTTGACCTGCGCAGCGGTAAGATTGCACTTATGGCTTCCAAGTTAGCGCACGTCCCAGAGCTGTGGCACATACTGCGCCCACCCCAAAGGACTCGGCGAGCGTTCCCGCGTTTTAGCAAGCTGCCGGAAAGATCCCCCAGCACTACCAACCCATATGTACTCTATAAAATACACATCTGCTCTACAGAATCCGTAACTGGGCTCGACCAACTCTGCCCTGCAACCTTTCAAGGAAAAAATGGATGGGAATCGAAGTTGGCGCGAATTATGGGTGTTCCTGAGATAAGACGGCACATAATAATAGAAACCACTCCTGAACGGGTTTACGAGGCTTGGACGGAGCCAGATCACCTGGCACGCTGGTTCTGCGATAAGGTGGTCGGCTGGCCTGGTTACGGTGGCACTTTAACCATGACCTGGAAGAAGTTTGGTTTCAGCATGGATTATTACCTGCAGGAAATTACTCCGCCCAAAAAGATCATCATGAAGTCCCCCATCCCTGGACTGGGTATGCAAACCTTAAACATTACTATACGGCCTTACGGTAAGGGATGCCACATAGAGATTGTAGAGACTGGTCCCGGGGCTGAGGGCCAAGAGGGCGCCGGAGATGCTAAGTCTGGCTGGGAGATGTCTTTGGCCCTCCTTAAAACCTATTTAGAGTATTTTTGGAACAAGAACAGACGCATGCTCTTCTCCATTATCACCGCTCCATACGAGGAGAAGCGGTTGATGCACTATTACAAGGATGATAGTGGACTTTCTAAATGGTTTACAAAATCAGGTTCTATAGGCGATCCAGGAAGCGATGTCAATCTGGTTCTAAAAAACGACATGATTTTAACGGGTAAAGTCATGGCTGTAACGAGCCACGAGCTCTTGATCACTTGGAAGGAAGTGAACGGCTTCCTAGAGTTGAAATCATTTACTGGAACGGCCGAGCGAAGAGCCGTTTTGATCCGCGGTTCTGTATACGGCGATTTGATGGATGACGAAGAAATCGAAGAGCTCAATCAATTTATAGAGCAATCTGTAGGCACCCTGCATATAATCCTCAAGGCAGAAGAAGAGGCCAGACAGACTATAGCCGCTCGCAGAGCGGCAGAAGAAGAGAGGCGTCAGGCTCAGGTCAAAGCCGAGGCCGAGGCTGCAGCCGTAGCTGCAGCGGCTGAGATTCTGGCTTCAACCGATCGTGAAACGATCGTCCAGGAGATATACAAAGAGGAAGAAGAAAAAGATAGGGCCAGAGAGCAGGCCAAACAGGCCCGTAAGGCAGCCTTAGAAGAGAGCCGCCGCCAGGCGGCTTTAGAGGCCAAACGGGAAATAGAAGCGGCTGCCGAGGCGGAAGCCAAAGCCCGGGCCAGCAGGACAATAAACCTAACAGCAAGCAGTGAGGCGGTGGGAAAATCCAGCGCTGAGGGTGAGCCCCCAAAGGGCAACAAGTAAAACAATTTCTGGCACAGGTGCTTGCGCGTCGGTCGGTGACCCCCATGCTAGCTGTGCCCCATCCGCCAACTTTCCAAGGGGTGAGAGTGAAAATAAACTAGGTATTTTTGGTTAATTATCAAAACCGCCGCCCACCTCCATGGTTTAGATGCGAGAATACGAGGCGGCTGTTCTAGTTTCTGGATTAGGCTAAACTGGTAATACTCCCTATTCGGTTCCCCCGCATGGCCCAGAATTCCACGATATTTTTTAACTCAGCAACAAAAAATGCAGGCGAGTTCGCAAATATTTTATATTCTGCTAATAGACCGGTAAAATTCAGGTAAAGATCTGGTAATACCAGCGGTGCATAATTGTGATAGCAAGGGGTTATTTTTAGAACAGGCTTTAGAGATCACAACCCCTAAGACTGATGGCAATTATTAATACACCATGGCCTTTCGGGGTTAAGCGACATCACCTAGCTTCAGGGGACACAATTGTCTTGCCGCTTTGCTCAGGCGGCACCACCCGACTTAAGAGTGTGGTTAAAGCGACGCGGGCCTCTGGACTGTCCATTCTTGACCAGGCGATGCCACTTGGCCTAAGGAAGGAGCGGCACACACAACTGGGCCTGTCAAATGTAGAAGCAAGGTAAGTTATTGTCTTGAGGGGGGATTATGCTTTGTACAAGCAGCAAAAACTTGGGCATTCCTGCTTACATAAAACTGGATACCTACCGCTTTGCCTACCGTTCGCACGCTTTTCCCAACGAGCTCCGCCTAACAATGGGAACAGATTCTGTGCAGTTACTTTGCCAAGGTACAAACGCGCCACCGGCGGCTTATGCGCATTCCTCACAAAGCGGTCCATCAATAGCAACTGCCGAGCCCTTAAAACACCAATCCACACCTGTGGCAGAGTCCCCTTCCTCTGCACCGCTCCCCGCCGTTTCGTCCATACCCAGCCGAGTATACGCTCCCACCGACTGGCAAACATCTGTTGACGAGCCGAGGCCTCGGTCGAGCCCAGCGCCTTGTGCAATTGAAACACTGCCTAGCCACACCATGCCAAATACCCTGTCCAGCTCCGTGCCTCATTTAGTAGAAGCGCCGTTGGCAACAGAACTCCCCACAACGATAGAATACCGTCCCTTTTATCCTAATTACACCATTCCAGCCACAGCTAAAAGCAAGAACTTTGAGATTTTGCATTATTTGCCGACAGGACAAATTCCCAACCGGCTTCCTAGAATTATCACAGAAGACAACGGTTGCCCCCTAGTAACAGCTAACATCTATCTGCAAATTTTAAAGACCGCCCAGGACACTTACCGTCCATTTGACCCTGTTCTGTCAAGGCTTACGTCCTTCCAACCGCTTCCAATAGTAGTTGGGCATCCTCAAGCAAAACTTGATCTGCCCTTCTACCAGCGTTCCCCATTTAAGTGCATTGCCGTAAGTGAGCAAGAAAAACTGATCCATCCCGATATAATAAGCCATGAAATAGGCCATGCTATTTTGGATAGCGTACACGAGTATGACTACACCGATCTAGATACGGCCACAGCTCACGAAGCTTTTGCCGACTGTTGCGCCATGGTAGCCTCCTGGCAAGAACCAGAAATTATATGGGATATTTTGGCCCAGCGTTGCCTAGGCTCAGTTTCCAATAAATCAACAGCTCTGGGAGAAAACTGGGGAGTTAGACAAAGAAATTTCCCTTTAAGAGACTGTGCCCAACCAGACCTGGTCAATCCCCAAACCCAAGATCCCCATGTGCTCAGCCAAACCTTCTCTCATGGTTTTTACAAATGTCTGGAGCAGTTGGAGAACTGCCTTAGGCAAGCAATTTCTTCCCCAAATAATTCTGCCATAAAAGAGGCGGTTTCAAGTGTTACATTACCTCATTGGCTCCAGGGGCGAATAAACAGTTGCCATTTGCCAATAACTGTCGCCGATTATCAAAGCCTTGTATTGGCCTCTCAAATACTTACTGTTCATTTGAGCCGTTCACTTCTATTTTTGCCAGCCACTTCTACAATATCTGTGCAAAATCTCAGTCAAGCCCTCATCAAGGCCGCCGAGGAACCGGAGCTAAAGGCCAATTATCCCCCTACACAAACAGACGTTCAACCAGTAGCTCACCTGTCTGTTCCGAACGTGCTTTCAAATCTAGGGCAACCTCCTGCTTCTTACCCCGCCCAAGATATGTTTTCCCGTTTAATCCAGAGTACGAAAGAGACTGTAGTTGGTATTTATACAGAAAATCTGCCGCTTGCCTCTTTATAGACGGGGCAATTGTTGGTAAAATTAGAGAGTTCATGCTGTCTGCCGAGGAACGCGGAAAGCCGAAGAAGTCCAATCTCGAACGGTACGGTCTCGACCACCGGTTTTTAGGAAACTACATGGGCCGAAAGGCGGGGGCGCAGTGTCTTGTGCAGTGTATTTCAAGGAGTTGAAAGAATTCAGTGAGTAGCTGTTTTGTAAAAAGATCACTTTATTGCGGCAGGCAAATGATAGGATTCTTGCTGATCCTCTTGGTGGCCTTGGTTCTAACCGATCTTTGTGCCCAAGCCCAGAATAGGGAGGCACAAATTCCCGGCATGCCTAAAAATCCCCCTCCCCTTATTGTTTATCAAAAGGGAAGCACCCCCCCTGAGAATGCCAGCACCATAAAATTAACAGCCGGCTGGCAGATAGTTTTTTTCCCAGTAAAGAAGGTATCCTCGGTATGGGGACTGCGGCGCATGCTCTACAAGTTCAACGATAACTTTTATGTAGCCGTCGATCCTGTCAACAATCCCCAAGCTCTGGAGCCTGGAATTGCCTATATTACCTTTTCCGACGCGCCTAGTATCGTCTATTTCAAATCATCAAGCCCCGCCGGTGTCGATGTCCGGACTTCTCTTTCTAAAGGTTGGAACATGATAGGATTCCCGGCTCTGAAAGATTCCGGATCAACTTTGGTAACCTTAACTAACCAAAGTGGCCAATCTATTGTTCCAACCGACCTGCAAGAGCGCAGTAGCTGGCCCTCAAAAACTTGGATTTCTCCCAATACTGCAACTTTTATCAATGGACAGTGGCAGATTACGTCCCAAAGCCTAGTCAACTCGCTTAAACCAGGTCGAATATTGGCCGTTTATTGCCGCGAGCCATTGACCCTCAACTGGAACACTGATCCCAGTACGGCTGTCATTCCCCAGGTGAGTCAGGTTGTTCCTAATGATCCCAGCCCAGGCAGTACGGTTTTTGTTAAAGGTAGTAATTTAGGTAAGCCCGGCACAGTTTCAGTAGCGGGCATGCCCATTCCGTCAAGTAGTATCACCGACTGGAGGCCTAACTATATAAAATTTAAAATGCCCTTGGGCGTGCCTTCCGGTTCGTTGCGCGTTATAGTCGATGGTTACCCAAGCGTTGCTAGTTCGGTCGCGATCTCGCCTTTAAAGGCCACAGTTGCTCAAAATAATGTTCCTGCCGCCGCCGTTCCTGCCGCTCCCGCAACCGCTGCTTCTATAACCGCACCTAAACAGCCTGTGGCCAAACCTATTTCTTCCAATAGCTTAGATGCAAGAATAGCTGATGTTGAAACGGATATAGCTAACTTAAATTCTGCGAACTCTGTTGCATTAAATTCCAAGACAGCCGATTTGAAACCCACTGCCCCTGAAGAGGCCATAAATGAAACGGATAACTACAACCAATACGAAGGTTACAATACCCAGCATCGAGAGATAACCAGTCGTTTATCCGGCCAGCCCCAGAGCACCAGCTCTCTGCTCGATAATGTGGGCTTAGGCGGTTTAGGCAGAGCTTCGGGAAACTCTTCCATTGTAGGCGTAGTAACCACCGGTCGCACCCATCCCTTGAGCGGTGCTAAGGTAACCTTGGGAAATGGCCAGCGCACTACCACCAACAGTAGCGGTGAGTTTGCTTTCCATAACGTACCTGCCTCTAACAACATGCGCGTGTCGGTCAGCAAATCCGGTTACAAAAACGG
>OMRK01000067.1 GCA_900313515.1 uncultured bacterium
ACGGAAAGTTATCCACAATAATTCAAGCATGCAATTGCATGCACACCGGCCTAAACACGGAAAGTTATCCACAATAATTTATGCGTGCAATTGGGTATACACCGAACAATAATGATGGAATTTTACAAACAAAATAATTAATTTACTTGATAAAACGGGATTAGCAATTTTTGTAAACACTTATACAAAATTTGCTAATATTCTTAATAATATCTAAAAACTCATATTTTACAAACTTATCCACAAAGTTATCAACTTTATTGATAATTATTGATAAAGCATTCATAAAAAAAAGCAGTTGGTCAAACAAATGAACATGCAACCAACTACTTCGAAACGATCTGTATAAATTAAGCTATAATGGATTATGTTGTGGCATACCACAACGGCGCGGATAACCCTTAGGAGTGGCCTTCAATTTACGAACAACACAAATATAACGAGTCCTATCCTCCAAAGTATACTGATAAGGTTCTTCAACTTGAGAGTGTAACTTATCTAAAGCCTCAGCCGATTGTTCAATTTCTTCTTGCATTTTAATGCCCTTGTAGGCCAGCAAACAGCCATTATTCTTAAGAAGCGGTACACCTAATTCTATCAGCGAAGGAAGTCCAGCCAAGGCTTTAGCTACAACGAAATCAAGTTTACCACGCCAATTATCGCTGTGAGCCACATCTTCAATGCGCATAGGTAAAGCGTGCGCTTTATCTTCAATCCCTAGCTCTAAAATTTGCTCTTCTATCCAGTTGGCCTTGCGGGTCTGGGATTCCACCATAATAAAAAACGAATCTGGACGGACTATAGATAAAGGGATACCAGGAACACCGGCCCCTGAGCCTATATCGGCTACGCGCTGCCCCTGGCCAATAAAAGACATAGCTCCCAAAGAATCAACTATCAACTCTCGGACAATATCCTCCGGTTTGGTCAGAGAGGTAAGACCTCGTTCACTTCCATAAGTTAGCAAATTTTCAGCAAACCTGGCTAACTTAGTCAGCCCTTCATCAGTAACCGTAATCAAAGGATCGTTTATGGCTCTTATGCACTCACGAATGAGCTCTTTCATTATCAAATCTCCGCTTTAATCCGTTTTAACCGCCCATAAATACACCTATAACTGGAGATACAAGTATTTTTCCTAAGCACCTACAACACTTAGGAAGATATCTACTATCCTTTCCAAATCTTCCTGGCTATCGTAACAGAATTCTAGCCTACCCTTACCATGGGCTCTAGAACTCAAACGGACATCCGCTCCAAATCCCACGCTGAGCTTTGCTAGTATATCCTCCCACTCTGGAGAGAGTCTGTTCTGATCCGCCGCGCTCTCGCGCTTTTTGGGCGAATTAACCGCACTGGCCTGCCCTTCTTTCAAAGAATTCACATATTCTTCACTCTTGCGAACCGAAAGATCTTCCTCCTTAATATACTGCCAAGCTGCTTCCTGATCTTTTTCACTCTCCAAAGATAGGACAGCTCGAGCGTGACCTGCGGTCAATATACCAGCTACTAAATCGTTCTTTATTGTTTCGGGTAGTTCCAAAAGGCGCAAGCTGTTGGACACATAAGGCCTGCTCTTGCCAACCCGCTTGGCCAGATCTTGGTGCGACAGATTAAGCTCATCCACCAAAAAGTAGAAAGCCTGAGCCTCTTCTATAGGGTTTAAGTCCTCACGCTGCAAATTCTCTACCAAGGCCATCTCCAAAACAGCCTGATCATTTAGATTGCGAACAAGGGCTGATATAGTCTTCAATCCTGCCATTCTTGCCGCTTTTACGCGTCTTTCACCCACAATCACACGATAATTATCCAACCAATCGGTAACTATTATGGGATGGATAAGCCCATTGGCTTTAATTGAATCGGCCAATTCCTGCAGAGAGTCATTGTTAAAAATTTTACGCGGACGCAGATGATTGTCTACAATCCTATCCAAAGGAATTTCCAAAATTTGCTGTCCAATACCTACAGCTTGATGCACATTAGGTTCCGACCCTGTAGAAATTCCTTGTGTAAAAACAGTATTGGAATTCATCATGCAAAATTACCCAAACAACCTCTCCACCGAGATCAAAATACACAAAACGCGCCGGGTCAGTTCTTCTTTATTTTCCAATCCCCTTTTTTTTGGGGAAAATTACTCACTCTCCGGATCTTATACGTACATGACACTTAATGGTCTTTGTTGACATGACTGCAAAAATATGTCGGAATTTTATTTTGACATGTCGACAATTATTGACATGTTACCTAAAAGACGACAGAAAATCTATGGCACATCCTAAAATTTGATGCCATGTCAATAATATTAGCATTTATTGACATGGCGCATACTATTTGCCAATACATTCATGTCAATAATTTTTCCAGATTGACATTATAATACCGACATTTATTATTTTTCTGTCAATATTAGTTCCAGCTTCAGCAGTTAAATAATGTCTTTATTGTCAATATCTAACAATGACAATAAAATAATGACATTATCCGGAAATGCAAGACATGATCTTGTTATGTCAAAGTAAATAACACTGACTATGGTGTAAAACTGCATTGTCAATAATGACATTGACAACAATTATTCGACACCGCTCATATCTTCGCCAGTAACGACATTAATAATACTGACAAGTAATATAAAATGACATTCTCTGTTTTATAAATTATGTCAGTATTTGAAAGGGAAATTAATAAATTTATACGTAAGTAGGCCGAGGTGTCAGGGTTTGAGTCATTGGCCACGTTTTGGAGTATATTGTGATAAAAAAAATATTCTTACTTTTTATAACGGTAACTTTACACTTAAGTTTAAATGCCTGTACCCACGAGGAAACGGTATCAGAGCAGGTGCCTAAAAACAGCGCAGCATCCGCTTCTCCGGAGTTTTTAAATAACGAAACTGTCCCCTCTATCCTGCCCTCTCAGGACGATCCTTCCAAATCTCCAGCAGAACCTGATCTTTCTCAGCTTCAGACTCCAACTTCAGCTTCTCCTGAAAGCTCCAACAAGACCCCTACTAAACAATCTAAGCCCGGCACCTCTGCCAACCCAATTAAACCAACTAACGCTCCTATCAGTTCTGGTCTGAACAAAGGCGACTCTTGGCAATATATAGTAATGAGCGATAAGGCTTTTAAAATATTTTCCATAAAAAACCCTAATTGGTTCAAGAAGGAATTCGACGCCTCAATTTGGGGAACGCGCAATGCTCCCATGGGCAACTTACTGAATCGAAGCCAAGAAGCGATGAACCCAGCCGATCAGATAAGCTGGAACGATACCAGCAATAATCTGCTCCTGCGCCGCTCCTTTAATATAGATGATCCGAAAACTTACAGTAAGGCTTATTTGAATATTTGCTATGACGGTGAAATCAGTATCTACGTTAATGGCCTTTTGACCTACTCCAATCACAATAAAGAAAAACAGACAACCGACTGCAAATATGTCAAAATTAAATTTGACAAACAGCCTAAATTCGCCCAAGGTAGCAACTTAGTAGCAGTTCACTTAAAGAGCAAACATATAAATAAAGAATTTGACATGTCAATAATTCCCTGAACTGACTGTCTCAAAATTTATCGTCACTTCCAGAATGTAGGGGCAAATGTCACAAAAATAACCATTCTCCATTCACCTTAGTTACGGTAATTCAGGGCTACCGTTCCGAGCATGGATAAGTTGCTCAGTTACTTGCAAAGTGACATCTTGCGCAAGTAAATCATCAGGGCATTGACATCGGAGGGTGAAACCCCCGGGACACGGGAAGCTTGTCCGACGTTGCGAGGGTTAAGGCGGCTCAGTTTTTCTACAGCCTCACCCGACATGCCGATAACTTCATTGTAATTAACGTTTGACAACTTGACATCCTCCAGCTTGGCCATACGACTAACCTCGCGCTGTTGTCGTTCTATGTATCCATCGTAACGAACGGCCGCCTCGATTTTTTCGTTCAAACGCAACTCAAACTGTGGCAGCTCTTCACATTGACGCAAGCAGGACAGATGAATATCACTCCTGTGCAACAGTTCCGCCAAAGTCGGTCCCGGACTAACAGAACAACCACTCCGGGCGCTTATTTTTTGAGCTAAATCAAGATTGACATGTTTGTTGCGCAAGCGTTCTATTTCTGACTGAGCCATACTTTTAAATGTCAAATACTTCTGCCAGCGTTTGTCACTTATCAATCCCATGTCTTTGGCCTGGGGAGTTAAACGATCGTCAGCATTGTCTTCCCTTAAAAGCAAACGATACTCAGCTCGACTGGTGTGCATACGGTAAGGCTCACTCGTGCCCTTACAGACCAGGTCGTCTATCAAAACCCCCACATATCCCTGATCGCGTCGAACTATAAAAGGCTCCTGTTCAGACAAATAACGAGCAGCGTTCAGTCCCGCTATCAAACCTTGAGCGGCCGCTTCCTCGTAACCGGAAGTTCCATTGATTTGGCCAGCCAAATACAATCCTTTTACTCCACGAACAGCTAAGGAAAAATCTAACTGTGTAGGCAGAACATAATCATACTCTACTGCATAGCCTGGTCGGATAATCTCAGCTTTCTCCAGTCCCGGCAGGCTGCGCACCATTCCATACTGCACATCCAAAGGCATACTGGTAGAGACTCCCTGCAGGTAGATTTCCTTGGCCTCTATGCCTTCCGGCTCCAAAAAGACCAAATGCACTTTCCGATCTGGGAAGCGCACAAACTTATCTTCCAAGGAGGGACAATATCTCGGACCTACTCCGGTGATGATGCCAGAACCGTCGTAAAGAGGCGAGCGATCTAAGTTCTCCATAACTACCCGACGAGTGGCCTCAGTGGTGCGAGTTATGTAACAATCAACATGAGAGCGATTAGGATCGGGATCTTCTGACATGTCGGAAAACTTCAAAGGTTCATGGGAGCAAGGCAAGACATCTAAACCTGATAATCGGACGGTGTCACGATGCAACCGAGGACAGGTTCCGGTTTTAAGACGCCCCATCTTTAAACCAAGATCGGCCAAAGATTGGCTCAGGCCAAAGGACGGCGCTTCCCCAGAACGACCACCCGGCAAGGTGAACTTTCCCAGATGCAAAACACCGGCTAAGAAGGTTCCCGTGCAAATGACCACCGCTCCGCAGGCAATTTCCAAACCTGACATGGTTGCGACACCCTTTACGGTGACATGTCTTTTTAAGGAATGTCTAGTGTCATCAATCTCAGTCTTTTCAGCGACACAACCGCGGCCAACTCCCTGTTCTGATGTCAAATTGTCAGAGCAGGAAGCAGTTCTTGACATATTATAGGCAGATTTGTCCTGACATTGGGATGTATTCCCATCCGAATTAGACATGTCATAGATTAAAGACACCACAGTGTCAGTTATGACATCGACATTTTCCGCTGCCAGCACTGCTTTGACAATACGCTCATTGTAGAGAGGACGATCTGCCTGAGCTCGCAGAGCCTGAACCGCCTGGCCCTTGCCGGTGTTTAAACGTCTAATATGGATAAATGTATCATCTATAGCGCGGGCCATTTCACCGCCCAAGGCATCGATTTCGCGCACTAAATGGGATTTGGCCGGACCTCCTATTGAAGGATTGCAGGGCATCACTCCCATTTTCAAAGGGTTTGAGGTAACGATAGCCGTGCGACACCCCAACCTTCCTGCCGCCATGGCCGCCTCCACTCCGGCATGGCCGCCTCCCACAACTACAATGTCATACTTCATCCTATTTTCCCAGACAGAACTTGGAGAATACTCTGTTCAAAACATCTTCACTGACATCATGACCTGTCAAACTATTCAACGCCTGCAGACAATCATGCAGATCCAGCAAGAGACAGTCACAGGGAACTGCCTTAACTATCCCCTCCTGAAGTCGCAAAAGGGCAGCTCTCACTTGTTGTAAAGACTCACGCTGACGCTGAGAAAGGCTTATAGCCATGTCACAAGATGTCAAACTGGAGTGACAAAGGGCCCCAAGTTTGCTCTTGATTTCCTCCAGCCCGTCACCAAACTTTAGGCTGGTTTGACATACATCTCTTATTCCCCACATGTCAGTCAGATCTTTAGGCGTCACTTTTACCCCAAGGTCACATTTGTTCATAATAGCCAAAACCCGAAAACAAGGGTCTTTAGCCACTCTAGTGCTCAATTCTGACAATGTCAGTTTAAAGTCAGAAGGAATGTCACTATGGGCGTCCAGGACAACCAGGCAAAGCTCAGCCTCTGACAGGGCTTCAAGGGTCTTTTCCATACCCAAACGTTCCACGGGATCGCCACTCTCATGTAAACCAGCCGTATCTATCAAGTGCAAGAGCACATTATTTACGTAAACATAATCTTCCAACTGATCTCGAGTGGTACCAGGGTAGGGTGTGACTAAGGCTTTGTTTTGGCCAATCAAGGCATTCCAAAGAGTAGATTTACCCGCGTTGGGAGGCCCCACCAGAACGGTCTCAACTCCTTCGGCCATAGTTCTTCCTTCTGAAGCCCTATGCAAAAGATCTTCAACCTCATTTAAAAATTCGCTACATCTGCCGGCAACAAGCGAAGTATCGGAGGTTTCTATCTCATCACCATAATCGATTTCAGCCTCATACTGAGCTATAATATCTAGGATCCCATCTCTCAGCTTTTCTATAGATGCCGAAAGAGCCCCCTTTAAATTGTTGGCCGCCAACACCACACCACTTTTGGACTTGGCCTCAATCAGGCTCAGAACGGATTCTGCCTCGCTCAAATCCAGCTTACCAGCCATAAAAGCTCTATAGGTAAACTCTCCCGGTAGAGCCAGTCTGGCGCCATTGCTCACACACACGTCCACAATAAGACGTGCCAAAACATCACCGCCGTGACATTGAATTTCGGCAACATCTTCACCAGTGTAAGAGTAGGGACCGGGCATATAAACAGCCAAAGCTCGATCTATAATCTGTTCACTTGAACTGTCACGGTTATCAACAACCTGCACATAGTACATGTGACGCGCCGACCACTCCAAGCTTCCGCCACGATTCCTGCGGACAATCTTTCTCAATATAGGCAAGGAATCTGGACCGCTGACACGCACAATGGCCACCCCTCCGAGCCCCGGAGGAGTAGCCACAGCCACAATAGTATCTGAAGGTGAATAATTCACTCCGCCTTTAATCCCAAAAAACTAAACTAAAGGCTTAATTACCACACAACGCTCCGGCTCTTCACCCTCGGAATAGGTTTCCACAGTGGGATCATTATGCAAGCAGACATGGATTATACGCCTGTCACAAGCGGGCATGGGCTCCAGCACCACCTCTTGACCCTCTCTCACAGCCACCAAGGCTTCCTGATGGGCCTCTGCACGCAGACTACGCTCACGGCGCTCCCTATATCCCTCAATGTCGATAATAATCTTGTGCTCCACCAGATCCTGGCGAGAATTGATAACTCCAACTAGGTACTGCAGAGCCTCCAAAGTAGCCCCGTGACGCCCGATCAAAACACCAAGCCCTTCACCTTCTACGAAGTAACGGGTGTGATCGCTGCGCTCCTCCCACTCTATGTCCACGTCCTCAAATCCCATACGAGTAACTATCTCGTAAATTACATCAGCTATAGGATCATCGTCTTCTTCAAAGCTCTCTTCACCGACTGCGCTGGCATCTTCGTAATCTTCTTCGTTATCGTACGGCATCGCTCTAGCCCCAAACCTTCCCTAGAATGTTGTTTTTTAATAAAAATGTTCCCACCCCCTAACAAATCGAAACACCAAAAACTCCGCTGACTACCGCCGTGATTTCTTAATTTTCTTGTGATCTCATAATCATCGACTGCTGAACTATAGTCAAAAGCGAAAAGACACTCCAATACAAAATGAGGGCACAGGGCCAACTGTAAGCCCACATCATCCAAGAAAACATAATAGTCATAATGATGGCCATCTGCTTCTGCTGACCGGCAGCTTGCGCACTCTGAGCTGGAGTGAGCCGTTGCGAAAGGTACATGGTCAGTCCATAAAAGATTATCATGGGCAGATCGCGTCCAGCTAGGCTGGAGGCCAAGTAATCTGGGAATATATTCTGCAAAGATCCAGGATAAATCCACATGAAATAGGCATTCTCAAAGAGGCGCTGATCCATCATAATGGCCCGCCAAATTGCGTACAGAATCGGCATCTGAATAAGCAAGGGCAGACACCCAGCCATGGGGTTAACATGATTATCCCGCATGAGCTCCATCTGCTTTTGCTGCAACGTCTGCTGGTCATCCTTGTAAAGCTCCTGCAGCTTTTGCAGCTCTGGCTGAATCTTCTGCATGTCCTTCATAGCTTGATACTGCTGCTTGGTGGGATAATAAAGGAGAAGCTTTATTATCACGGCAAAAAGAACTATGGCCAATCCGTAAGAACCGGTGAAGCTCTCTAGACCGCGCAATAAAACAATCAGCATATCAGCAATAGAATCTATCATACTAGGTCAGACACCCTCGCGAATAACATTCAAGGAACTGGATCATAAGGATCACCATTATTGAAAGGATTACACCTTAGTATTCTCCAAGCTCCCATAAACGACCCGCGCCAAAAACCATATTTGACAATAGCCTGTCTGGTATATTCAGAACAAGTAGGCCTGAATCTGCACACAGGCGGCGTATGCCTGGATATGCACTGATATCCCCTGATGAGCAGCTCTGCCCCTTTAGCGGCAAAACTCATTCTTGGGGGATCGCCGACGGCGCTTCCTTCGGAAGCTCTCTGACACTCTTCAGAAGCCCTATCCTGCGGCATAGATTGAGAAACTCTCTTTCCAACGTGGCAAACTGCACCGCCATGATCCTGCGGTGCGCCAAAAGAACTATGTCCCACTGAGTAGCCAGCTTATCTTCGTTAAGGCGATAAACCTCCCGCAAACGGCGGCGCGCTCGATTGCGCACCACCGCCTTACCGAACTTTTTGCTTACACAAAAAGCCGCCCTCGCAGAAGAAGGCTTACCCCTACGCTTGAACGCGTGAACTGCAATCACAGAGCAGCTCACCGAAATACCTTGCTGAAAAACTCTGTCAAAATCCTTCGACTTGGTTAAAGTCAGCATACTGGCTAAAAAGACGAACGAAAAACAGCATTAAGCGCAAATACGCTTACGGCCCTTAGCACGGCGGCGGGCTAAAACAGCACGTCCGGAAGTGGAAGACATTCTGGCAAAGAAACCGTGCTTTACCTTCCTATACTTACGGTGAGGCTGAAAAGTGCGCTTCATTTTATTAATTCCTCCAAAATAAACCAAAAACTACAAAAATCTACCCTTATAAAAAAAGGAAGCGGCTCATTTCTGCGGCTACACTGGTGAAAGCCTCTGCGAAAAGAACTACCCGCAACTACCATGCCCAGTGCTTAAAGCACAAAAGCATAAAACCTCCACTCAAAACAGCCGCTACCAGCCGAAATAGACGAGCCTGCCTCAGATACTTTGCAGCCTTTTTGCCGCCGCCCTTTTTCCCAATCCTTCAAAATAGAAAAAAGAACAGCCAAAATTATAAAAAATATAACCCAAAAAGCCCCAGTATCAGAGCGTAAGAAGTATAGACTCCTTTGGCAAGGATGTCAAATTACTTTGAATAAGTATCACCACAAACAAAGTCATGCACGGTTCAAAAGTTCTCGCATAATTTATCCACACACTTATACAAAAATATGTCGACAGCTTTACCCCTAAATATTGGCCTTGTCTAAATTTTACCAAGAGTTGTCAACAACACTATGGAAAAAGTTATCCACTTATCCACAATATTATAGAGAATTACGGACATTTTAGAAGGAATTTGATAATAAATTGGTTCTTTCAATTGTAAAAACATGTGTATAACTTTGTGAATAAGTTGATAACATCATATACATTTCAACAATTTATATAGGTTCAATAACCCATTATTACGTGAAATTGGTAAGTTATCCACATGTTTACAAGTGTATTTGTGGAAAAGTTAATAAATCCACTTACCAGAGAAGGAGCTAACATGCTATTATCAAAAACGTTGATAACTTTGGATGGCAGCACCGCTGCAGAAAGACTTTGTGGTAAAAAAATATGGCGGTTCCAACTATTTCAGCAGAATGCTTAAATATGCTGTGGGGTGAGTTTGTATCTGAGATTGGGAGCCCCATGAATACCTTCCTAGCCGGATGCGAACTGGGAACCGTAGACGAAGAAAGCAACATTTTGACAGTTGTAGTTGCCAATAAATTTCTGAAAGATTTCTTGGAAAAGCCTAGCCGTATTGAGGAGATAGAGAAAGCGTTAAGGATCTGCTTTAACAACAGTTCCATAAGAATTAAGTTTGTACTGGCCGGGGAAGTTTCGCCCAAAACGGTTCCCGCTCAGAGAATCGGCTATGGGCATCAAAATGCTGCAGCCATGGAAGCTGGTGAAGATGCGCCCGAGGCTTACGAAACCTATCAGCCCCTTATGCCTTCAAATATGGCTGGGCCCCTCACTGCTCTTCCCCAAATGCCAGCTCTCTTGCCTCCCAAAACGGGCACACTGAACCGACAGTCTGGACAAAGATCTGTTTCTCAAGATCTGAGAACCTCATCCGGATTCAGCATGCCTAACTTTACCAAAAGGCAAACTGTCCTTTCTGGTGTCCAACAGAATGCCAATGATCACGATAGTTACAATGTTCCGTCAGAATTATCACGAAGCCAACGGAGCTTAGTTACTCATAACTTTCCCGCTGCTTTTCAGGATAAAAGTGCACTAAAACAAGGTGCTACAGTCCAAACGGGGGCCACAAAAGAACAGAACTCCATTAGAAAACGGTTCCCAAGTATTTTCCGAACCCAAGATAGTGAAAACCAGACAGAGCGGCCAAGCGTGAGCGAAAGGCGCACTCAAATAAGACAAGCCAGAGGTACCCAGAAAACAAGAGTAATCCAACAGGCGAGCCTTCCTGATCAAGAGGAGCCGGATAATAAAAATCCTCGTATTCCTCGCCAAACAGTTCTGTCCGATCTAAGACAGGACTTTCTACCCTTATTCAATTCAGATGAGAATGAAACTGTCAGCCCCGCTCCTAAACCTCATATTGTGGAGTCTGTTCCAGAGGGTGTATGGCAAACTAATTTACAGAAAAATCTTCTCTTTGACAATTTTGTAAGAAGTTCCAATAACAATTTGGCCGCCGCCACAGCTCAAGCCGTAGCTCAGTCTCCGGGTAAAATCTACAATCCACTCTTCTTCTACTCTGGAGTAGGATTGGGAAAAACTCACTTAATTAATGCCATCGGCAACTATATAGTGAAAACTCGGCCTGAGCTCAAGGTGCTTTATACATCTGCAGAACAGTTTACCAACGATTTTGTGGAACAGTTGCGTACCAATTCCATGCAAATGTTCCGGAATAAATTCCGTAATGTCGATGTTCTGCTCATAGACGACATCCATTTCATTATAAACAAGCAGGGGATACAAGAAGAGATCTTCCAGACCATGGACGCCTTAAAACGTACCAATCGACAGATAGTTCTCTCCAGCGACTGCCCTCCTAAACAGATGAGTAACGTTATGAGCCGATTGCGTAGCCGTTTTGAGTGGGGAATGATCGCCGATATTCAAAAACCCGATTTGGAGACTAGGATAGCTATTTTAAGTCAGAAGGCGGAAAATATGAGTGTAAACATAACGCCAGACATTCTTGAATACATAGCTTCCGAGTTTAAATCTAACGTACGTGAGCTGGAAGGCGCATTGACAAGAGTTATAACCTACTGCAGCGTTATGAGCAGATCATTAACCATGGCTAGCACCAAAGAAGCTTTAGCTAGTTTGCTCGACCGTGACGAAAATAGAAAAATAGATGTGGATCTGGTAAAGCGGGTTGTTTGCGAATATTTCCAGATCAGTGAGAAAGATCTAATTAACTCGCGTCGAGAGCAGAAAATAGTGAGACCGCGTCAGTTAGCTATGTACCTTTGCAAGGAGATGATCCCTGGAATTCGTTATGCAGAGATCGGCGAACAGTTCGGCAAACGAGACCACACTACCGTCATGCATGCCTGTCAAAAAGTGGAAACGAATCTGGACGATGAATTCTATAAAACCTCGTTAGATAATATAAGGGAAAGGCTAAAATAAACCTACCTAAAACGACTTATATCCTCACAGCTGAGTAGGTGTGGCAAGGTACTTTGATAATTTCAAAACCTTAACACATAAAGCTCTAAACAATGTGGATAAACTGTAGATAACTCCAAAGATTTCGTGGATAAGTGAAGAAATCTAGTGTATAGGTTTGTGAATAATCTTAGAAATAAAATTCTTCAGACAGAGGAGCATGTTAACTTGTGGATAAAGTGTAGAAAAATTTTCACGGGTATTTCACAGAAAAAATGGACCTAAAATCCTTGAATGAAGCCCATTCTAATAGGTTATCCACTTGTGCACGCCGCCTACTACTATAACTACTAATTTTTTAAATTTAAAGGAGAAAAAAAATGCATTTAAGCTGTGAAAGAAACCTGCTTAAGAATGCCATAGACCAAGTGTCTAAAGCCATCTCTACCAAACAAACTTTGCCAATCTTGGGGAATGTGCTTTTAGAAGCCAAAGACAATCAACTTAAGCTCACTGCTTCTTCTTTAGATATTGGCATAACTTCAACTATCCCAGTTGAGGAAATAAGGGAAGTTGGAAGTACTACCTGCTCTGCCAAAATGTTGGCAGACATAACCAACAACCTACCTAACGGCTTGGTAAATTTAGACATAGACTCCGGCATTTCATCGGAAATTACTGTCAGCAACAGTTTTTCAACCTTTAAGATTGCTACCTTATCCAGCGAAGAGTTTCCTCAAAGCATCTTACCCAAAGACGACAACAGCATAGTCATGGATTCCAACGACTTTTGCGATTTGGTAAATAAAGCCATAATTGCTGCAGCCGATCCTACAGAATCAAGGCCTATCATGCAAGGCATATCGGTTGTGTTCGACAAGGAAAACATTGTTATGGTTTCCACCGATGGCAAGCGCTTATCCAAAGTTGTCTATGAACATGCAAATAACAACGAAACACCAAATCAAATAGTTATTCCAGCCAAACCTCTGACCGATCTTTTAAAAATCTTAGACAAAGATAATGAAATAAAGATCTCTTACACTAAAACCCACTTTTTTGCTGTTTGCGGTAATATGAGCTTTTTCTGTAAGCTTATAGAGGGTACTTATCCTGATTACGAAAGAGTCATTCCAAAAGAATGCAATTCTATTTGCAGAATAGGTCGTGAAAGCCTTATTGCTGCCATTAAACGTGTCATTATTATGGCCAAAGAAAGAGATATTATTAATGGCATTAAATTTAACTTTGAAAACGATACTGTTACACTTACTTCAGAAACTAGTAGTGTTGGTAGCGCAGAAGAGAAAATAGCTGTCGTTTACCAAGGTGAACCTTTACTTATAGGCTTTAATGGCACATACATCATGGATGCCTTACGAGTTTTAGACAGCGATGAGATTATCATAGAGCTTCGGGATGGCAAGAGTGGTATCACAATACGCAATAAAGAGAACGATAATAGCTTCCTTTACATCTGCATGCCGCTTCGACTCTTCAGGTAGCGTAAGAAAATATCTTTCAAATAAAGGTCACCCTTTGATAGGCTAAGCCCGAAGATATTTTTATTTCCTTGATTTCATGAGCCGAAAATGTTAGAATGCTCGGGAGATTTTTGTGCACCGGTAGCTCAATGGATAGAGCGTCGGTCTCCGGAGCCGAAGGCTGTAGGTTCGATCCCTATCCGGCGCACCAATCGAGGAAGGCCACTGCTGTGACAGTGGTCTTTTTTTTATGAGTGCTCTGGAAGAAAATAACCCAATGAAAGGTTACACAAACATTGGTTAATACTACTGAAAAGGCAGAAATGTGGATGGAGCTGGCTCTAAAAGAGGCTGAAATTGCGGGTCAGGAAGGCGAGATTCCCGTTGGAGCTATTATTGTAAAAAATGACAAGATTATTGGCAAAGGTTTTAACCAACGTGAAAAATTTAGAAACGTTTTTGACCATGCAGAAATTAGAGCTATAAAGGAGGCTTGTGCCTATTTAAACGATTGGCGTTTAAATGGATGCGATATGTACGTAACCCTGGAACCGTGCCCAATGTGCGCCGGGACTATTCTTCAAGCTAAGATAAGTCGCGTTTTTTTTGGAGCTGCTAATTTACAGGAAGGTTGTGGTGGATCAGTGATTAATTTGCTTGATTACCCTGGTATGAGCTGGCAAACAGAATGCTGGGGGGGAATTTGTGAAGAAAAATGTCGTCGCCTGCTGCAAAGTTTCCTAAATAACCTGCGCTAGGCATTTGACAAATCGCTCTCCTTATAAGATAATTACGAGCGGACCGGCGAGTGGAGAGATGGCAGAGCACGGTTGAATGCACTCGACTCGAAATCGAGCAGACGGGTGAAGACTCGTCTCGGGGGTTCGAATCCCTTTCTCTCCGCCACTTCGATACTCAGGTTGCGCAAAGCAGCTTGGGTATTTTTTTATTTGTTCTCACGGAGAGATGTTTCTAACAACTTTTGCCTTGGTGAGTATTATGAGACTTGTGCCCTCCGTTGTGCTTTTCGATTCTTATCAAAATAAAAACGATCACAGTTGAAAATGCTGCAGCTTAAAGAACCGTGACATGTTTTTGTTTTATAAACCTCTTGCATTATGTTTTAAAATGTGATATAAACTTATAGCGCCTAGGCACGGAGAGATGGCTGAGTTGGCTGAAAGCGCACGATTGGAAGTCGTGTAAGCGGGCTTAAAACCCGCTTCAAGAGTTCGAATCTCTTTCTCTCCGCCATTTGTTTTTAGGTGCATGCGTTACTTTTTGGGACCCAGATTCCATTCAATCGGAGGGCTATGAACCCGGTCAGGTGCGGAAGCAAGCAGCCGTAAGTAGATTCGCCGATGTGAAATGGCCGATCTGGGTTCCGTCCGTTTAAACGCTCAGTGCGTTTCCATGCCGTTGTGGACTAGCTCTTTTTGAAGCTCGGTGTTCATCCATACTAGACCTCCAATTACCGACTAACTAAGTCCTATTCTCGTAGAGTTGATCTATGGCGCTAAATTTTTCAAAATGAGATCTCTTCGAAATTTTCCAAAGTTTAAAAGGGCCATGACTTAAAATTGACATTCTGTGCGCATTGCTTTTGACATGTAACTTGTCAATTAAATATGACATTCTGACATCTTTTCAGTGACCATTTATTACTGACATTTTTTTTTGACATATAAAAAAGGAATATTGACATATCAAGTTTAAACTACGGTGTCTAATTTTATGTCAGACATAGTCACGTCAAGCAGTGAAATGTCAATTGAGACATCAGCAAGACTGCTTGTTAAGGATGTCAATGTCATGATGTCAAAGTGGAGAGATTATGGCCTCTGTGAGAAGTTTGAAACGAGGATTTGTAATTAAGCTTATATTTTGTGATCATTCCATAAATATAAGGGTTAATGTTATAACTGTATTTTTAGGCCTGCTATGTATGAGTGGTTCTCTTTATGGGTTAAAACATTGGTATGATGGCCAAATTGCCGCTTACAATGCTCGTCTGGCTGAGCTGGAAAAATCTAATTCTCAGTATCGCAGTGCTTTGGCTTTGAAAGAACGGGAAAATCAACAAATTGCAATGCTGGCCGAAGACCGCTTTGAAGATCTGTGCACCCAGATAGAGAATCAAGATAATGCTATTAAAAATATTAACGAGACTGTCGGCAAAAAAAGTGCCAAAAATAGGAGAAGTTTGCGCGGTTCACGTTCAGGTGTGCGTCATGTCTGTTTAGACTTGAAGTTAAAATACAAAAGTCTCATTGATGATGTCCACAATAGAAAGGCTGACATCAATCAATTGCGAGTTGCAGCCAAAAGTTACCGCAAAGAGCTGGAGAGGAAACGCTTGGCTGCGTCTTTGAGCAAAACACCTTCCCTTTGGCCGGTGAGAGGGGAAATTTCATCAGATTTTGGCACTCGGGTCCATCCAGTTTACGGATATTCACGCTTTCATTCCGGTTTAGACATAGCAGCTCCCAGCGGCTCGGTCATTGTTGCAACCGCAGCCGGACGGGTAACAGAAGCTGGTTGGCTGCAAGGATACGGGTATGCCGTAGAAGTAGACCATGGGAATAACTTGAAAACTCTTTACGGCCACTGTTCAGAGCTACTGGTCAGGGTTGGCGACAACGTCAGAAGAGGTCAGAGCATAGCCTTAGTGGGCAGTACTGGTGTTTCTACCGGTCCTCATTGCCACTATGAAGTTATGCGCGGCGGTGTGCCTATAAATCCCGTTCCTTATCTGGCAAGTCACTAACTGAGTAACATATTGACATGTTAAATAATATTGCTTGACATGTCACTTCAGAACAAAGGGTCGTTGTCTGACATCGTCATTTAGCGACTCTTTGACATTGTGAATCGTTTTTAGACATTGCGACATGCACACAAGGGAAGTATTCTGACATAATTATTTGACTTGTCAGATAGCGACATACTTTAACATGTCAAAATAATTAGTCGAAATTAAAAATGTCTGTTTGTGACATAGAACAATGACACAATGTCACCATTCTGCGATGTAGAAAGTTATGTCAAAATATAACCCATACGACATTTCTACATGTTAAAATATTTGTCTGATCATTAGATTAAAGCAATGTCTATTTGAGAAAGTTAACCGAGCAAATCGAGCCCCGTTTGTAGGATTTGCTTTACAGATATTAAAATAGCAGTGTCCGCACTCATTTTCAGGAAGGAAAAGATCTTAGACTAGCTGTGGCCGACATTCTGCCTCCCTATAACCAAGATGATTCCATGCTGGCGGGGTTAACTTATCCGTTGTGGCCCTTCATATGTCCCATTGTTTTTCTTACTGATAAGAAGAATGAGCCTTTTGTCCATTTTCATGTTTTGCAAGCCATGGCTATGGGTGGTGGATCGTTCGTTGCGATTACCGTCATCACTCTGTTCATTTATGTTTTCTTGTGGCTTTTACCGAGTGGTTGGACAACCTTCTCCAGCTTCACCGGGCTCATAGCTCTGCTTGTGTTTGGATTTGTTCTATTCTTCTGGTTTGCTATAACTATTTACATGGGATGGCAAGCTAGCTCGGGCAAATTTATCCGCTTACCATTTCTGGGAGCTTGGGCTGAAGAAAAAATGCAGACCAACTTGGGGATCACTGAAGCTGATTACGCCACAGGCATAATCGGTGAAAAGCGTGAAGTAACTATAACCCCATTTGACTATGAGGAAGCGTTGGAGAGGGCTGCTGAGTCAGGTGACAGCTATGCAAAAGAGGAGCTAGAGGCCATTAAGGGGGCGGAATACACAGAATCTGAAGTTATTGGCGATCCAGAAAGCATCGAGTATAGTCACAGGAGCTCGAGTGACATTACTTCTTACCTGCAGCCCGATTCTAAAGAAGATCGGGCCACTACTGGGGCTAGTAAACGCACAACTCCCGATAATTTCCAGGCAAGCTTAGGTGGTTTCCGACCTCTGGCGCCTGGGGCAAATGGTGCAGTTAATGTTCAAGCCCAGGCTCAAACGCAAACTCAGAATCAGCAAGTGGTAGTTCCTCCAACTTCAGGTGCTTCTAGCGGTGATTTTAAGCCTCTGGCTGCTTCCTTTGCTCGTCAGCCCGCTTCTAGACCTTCTACAGGGTCCAGTGTGCGCTTTAACAGCAATTTTTCTACGCCTACACCTGAAACTTATCAGACGCCTCAAGCTCCAGCAGCGAATAATCCATCTAGATCACAGGCTTACGGAGCGGCTACTCCAGCCGGTCGTTACGCAGACTCTAGGCAATATCCACCTGGATCTCGGCCTCATATGAACCCAGCAGGAAATCCTGCTGGTTATTCCTCCAAGAAAACTAATATCTATGTTCCCTCTGATCCCTATCAAGCGGCAGTAGATACATCTCAGGCGGCTGATTCACGCTTAATGGGGGCCAGTCGTTCTCCTGCCGCTCAACAACCTCCAACCGGTGAAGGCGATTTCACGCCCGGTATCGTTAGTCGCCCGGCCACTAGGACTTCACGTAGAACCTTCCAATGGAGCGAACT
This sequence comes from uncultured bacterium, assembly GCA_900313515.1. Classification (GTDB taxonomy): domain Bacteria; phylum Vulcanimicrobiota; class Xenobia; order Xenobiales; family Xenobiaceae; genus Bruticola. The sequence continues at coordinate 18,091 of OMRK01000067.1, forward strand.
CAAAAGCGATAGCTGAGTGTTTAAGTTCTCCGGTAAATTACCGTTCTGTTGGGCCTGAATCTGATGACTTTCCATCTTCAGAATGATGTCTTTTAGAAGAATCGTAAACTTTGTCTTCCAGATAGATTTTAGCCATTTGGGGGCGTAGGGCAGCCCGCACCCTATATTCGTTTATATCTGTTGTACCGTTAATTAGGTAAACCATTTCTATAATGCTAGTTCTTAAGGCACTCGGCAGGGGAGAGCCAGGCTCAAGCTGGTTGATCTGCTTCCAAATTTCCCCTCGCATGCGGTAATGGACAATATTTTTAAGCTTTAGATATTCTTTATAACCTAATTCGGGCAAGTAATGTTCTATCAAAATCTTATTAACATCTTCTAAGTTATACCAGGGATACTTGTTGAGGGTTCTTATCACCCACCACTTAACCTTTTCACTTTGAGCAATTAGACATTTAGTGCACATAGGTTGATTCGACATGGTAGGAAGCTGACATCTGGGGCAAATGTGGGCTCCTTCTTCAAGAGCTTTGTTGTAAAGATGGACCGACGTCCTCAAATAACGCTGAACACTAACCTTTAACGCTTCGTCGTTAATGCAAGCTATCGCCTGGTTTATGCCCTTTTCGGTTGCAGGTTCTATATCAAGCTCTGCAGGTGAGATCTGGCAGTTCTGCTTTTGGGAATGTGGTAAGTAGCTGGTGGTATCCGGAACATATCCCGCGAAGGTGCGAATTTTCTTGTACTGATATTGGGGACCCAGCTTTTCCAGTATTTGCAATTGAGCCCAGCTTATATTATCGGCCCAACAACCATTGCTGCAAACTACAACCAAGGTTTTTCCATCATCTTCTTCCCTTATGGGGAAACCATTTTTGGCTACACCTTCAGACACTGCCTTAACCCAATCTAAACGCAGCTTCATAAGCTTTACATTGTCAAACTTATTATTGGCCGATTGGGGAACTTTAGATAAGCAAGACAAAAATTCTTGAAGGTTAACTGGCTCCAGCATAGGCGGGCACAATTCCGTAAAGCCCGGGGAAAGCCCTGCAGAATAAAACTTGGAAGCTTTTTTAAGTCAAAAACTCCAAGGAACCGATCCTGTGGAAGTTGGTGCTGTAATCTGTTTAAAATAATCTTCAGAGTAATGTCAGCTTACACATTTTACATATAAAAATAGTAAACATTAAATGTCCGCGTACCTTTTCTATGCTCACTGTCCACTAATCGAGACTTTGAAAAATATCGGTAATTTTTATCCGCCATTTCGTGTTTGCATGTCAGCCAACGCCTAAATCAACCCTCCTGCCGTCAGTAGGTTTAACTTGCTGTTGAAAAATGAGGGGATATTCCGTCCTCTCCCAAGAATTTCAGGATCCTATGTACCTAAAGAGCATCACTCTGAAAAATTTTCGCAATTACGATCATCTGCAGTTTGAGCCCAAACGGGGGCTTAATGTTTTGTTGGGCAAAAATGCCCAGGGGAAAACTAACCTTTTGGAAGCTTTAAATATTTTAGCTTCCTCGAAAAGCTTCCGGGTGCGCCGTGAAGAGGATCTCATAATGTGGGGTTGCGATCATGCAGAAATCAAGGCTGATTTTATAAATACTCACAATGAAGAACGCAGTTTAATTATCAGATGGGCTCTAAATCCTATTACCCATAATTGGGATAGGCGCATATTAATCAATAATCAAATAATTAAGCGTCTTGGAGATTTTTTAGGTGAAATTCCTCTAGTCCTTTTCGTGCCGGGTGATTTGGCACTTATCCAGGGAGCTCCCGAGTTGCGTCGTCGTCTTTTGGATGTGCTTTTGTGCAAAATTTATCAGAAATACTACACGTGTTTGGTTAATTTTCAAAAAGTGCTCCGTCAATACAACAAATTTCTGCATGATGCCATCAAAAATGGTACCATTGAAAACTGTATTGAGGGATCCGACCGGGGCTATTTGGAGATTTGGAATAAACAGTTAATTAAATATGGTAGCCAAATCATATACTGTCGGCTTATTGTTATGGTCTATCTGGAGCCAGTTGTTTCGCAAGTTTACGCCCAACTGTCCGAGGCAAAGCAGGATGTCTTGAAATTAAAATATGTAAGCAGCCTCAATAATTTCGGCTTAAAATCCATTGGCAAGTCTATTAAGTCTGCTTTGCTTGAACAGTCAACAGAAGTTAATGGACAACTTGGCTCCAACTTAAATATAGATGAACTTATTCAGGAAAATGTGCTTGGTGAGATTGAAAAGGTCTATGCTGAAGCTCTGTGTAGAAATCTTCACAGTAAGAACTTAGGTCATTCATTTATAACAACAGGACCACATAGGGATGATTTTGGTATAGATTCTTTTGGTTATAATTTGAAAATTTTTGGTTCACAGGGTCAGCATCGTAGCACCGCTTTAGCTTTACGTCTAGCTGAGGCAAAATTTATGAGTCTAGCCGCAGGAGAGGAATCTATAATTTTGCTAGATGACTGTTTTTCGGAACTAGACAGAAGCCGTTCGAAACTTTTGCTTTCCTATCTGAGCGGCTTAGGACAAGTTTTTTTGACAGCGGCCAATACGCTGGAGTTCTCTGAGCCCTTTACTTATTCACCAGATTTCGGATTTTTCAAGGTTTCTGCCGGACAAATTGAGCCAGTCTCTCATACTTGATCTTTGAAAAGTGAGCCCAATACTATGCGTATTATCCAATTTACCGACTGCTACTTTCCCACTATAAACGGGGTTTGTACCTCCATAAGCATTCTAGTTCACAAATTAGCTAAGTCTGGCCACGAAGTCTTGGTGGTTGTCCCCCAAGCGATAGGTGTCGATAAGGCTAAAGTGTGCGATAATAGCGATTTTCCAGGCTCAATCCAAGAAACCCAAGGTAGGGCAAGGAGCGGTTGCCTTACTTTCATTCGCATGTTTTCGATTACCATGCCCCAACTTAAAGATAATCGCCTGGGCCTGCCTTGGCCTATGACGGCTTGGCCTAAGCTCAAGGCTTTCGCTCCCGAGCTTGTCCATATCCATACTCCCGGAACTATAGGTTTTATGGGGCTAGTCTGGGCTAAATTTCATAAAATTCCATGTATTTTTACCCACCACACTCTGTTCGATGAATATCTGACCTATTTTCCCTTGCCAGCTAGCCTAGCCAAATTGGTGATTTTAGCTTGGATGCGTCTCTTTTGGAACAATTCTAATCTGGTTATTGCACCTGGCTCTAAGGTTTTATCCCGTCTGCAAGAACAAAAATGCCGGACTTCTACTCTGTTTTTACCAACTGGAGTGGATAATAATTTTAATGAAGATGGCGATGAGGATGCTGTTAACAGTGCTGAGAATGGGAGAGGTGAAGCATCAAAAGACGATACTCTCTTCCAGAGGGAGCTAAATTTGGAAGTTAAGCCTTTTTTGTATGTAGGCCGGACCGCTTATGAAAAGTCTATCGATTTTTTAATTGAAGCTTACAGATTATTTTTTGATAATTGTAGGAATGGAGCTACAGCGCTTCCTATTGGGTGTAACATTCCCCATTTTGCTATTGTGGGTGATGGACCAGCCCGTGTCGATTTGGAAAAGCAGGTTGAAGCTTTAGGATTACAGGACTATGTCCATTTTTTAGGTTGGCGTAAGCGTGAGCAGCTCAAGGGATATTACCGTTCTGCTTTGGCTTTTCTTTTTGCTTCGCAGACAGAGACGCAAGGATTGGTAATCATGGAGGCTGAGCTCAACGGTTTGCCGGTTATTGCCGTCAAGGCCAGCGGCGTTAACGATGCCGTTCCTCCCAACTACAACTTAACTGTAAATCCGGCTGATCTAGGGCAGTTTGTTAAAAACATGGAATATTTGGCCGGCCATCCTGAAGCGGCCCAAAATTTAGGGCACACCGCCGCTACCTTTGTTAGAAATAATTTTTCCACTCAAGCGATTCTGGCTAAATACGAAGAAGCTGCTCAAGCTCTAGTCTCGGCTGCGTCCACTTCCAATTAATCTCCCAACAGCCCGAGCAAGGGGTTTTGCGGCGGTTACGATAATATACGGCAATCCTATTTTTTTGTGTTGGGCTATGAAAATATTTAAAATTGTTCTTATAAGTCTAGGTCTTATAATACTAGTTGCCACAATAGTTATCTACAAATATAAATGTTGCATGGCTAGTCCTCCTACTTGTGGCGGTACCAGCGATTATTCGGATAAGAAAGCGGCCAAGGAGATAAAGTCGAACGATATAACCTCTTTCCATTTGGAAATTATTGATGAGTATCGCCCTTACGATGATAAGTTACCTAATGGCCAATGGTATATCCAGTTGGATAAGATTGATAATCAAAAAGCTAAATTGCACTTTAGGTTTAAAAATGAGTATCCAAAAAATATCGAAACGGTTCTCGAAGTAGATAGCAGTGTTTTCAGCCAATTGCAAAAATTGATCCGTGAGCATCAATGGGTTAAATTTAATGGCTGGTACAAGCATAATACTGCCTTAAGCTGTGATTTCCATGTAAAGGTTCTTTACAGTTCGGGCGAAAGCTTATCTTTCGGTGGTAAGGGTGGAGTTGCAGTGAGACCGCCGGGATTTGATGCCGATCCGGTTTTAATATTTTTTAAGAATTTGTTGGAAAAGGAAAAACCTGGTATGTTTGCAGATGAATCCGGATCGGAAGAAATTCCAGAGGCTGAAGAAATCGTAGATGGCAAGACGGAAGATTATTCCAGTCGTAACGCTTCTAAGGTGATTAACTCTGAAGATATTGTCTCCTTTTCTTTAGATATCGACTCCTCGAGTTGGGAAGGAGAAGATGGAATCTCGGGGGGCAGATATTTGATTAAGTTAGAGAAAACTGGCGACCAGGCTAAGTTGAACTTTAAACTCGAAGATCGCTTTGGGGAAGGGACGAAGAAAGAGCTTTCTGTGCCCTTAAATACCTTAAACGATCTGCAAAAGCTCATCAAAAAAGAAAATTGGGCCAAATGGAACGGTTGGCATAAACGTGATAGCGCCTTGGATTGTAACTTTAAGGTTAAAGTTAAGTACGCTTCGGGGGAAGAGATAAATTTTAGTGGTGAAGGTGGCTCTGGCGTAATTCCCGAGGGATTCAACCCCTGTAATGTGTTGAGGCTCTTTAGTAAATTGTAATTACTTGAAAAGCCGAAAAATTGTCTTTTTGATTGCTAATTTTATAGGTCTAAATGGAATTGTGCGCGGCGCTTTAAGGATTGCGCTTTAATAATGTTGTCCATTTAATGTGATATATTCAAAACTTGCCATGGGGCAGAATTGTCGGCTAACTTATTTTTCCCGATCTACCTGGTTGCAATGGCCAAAAAAGCAGGATTATTCCCATTTTATGGGAAGTTGCACCGAGTTACTGTGACTTGTGAATGCTGTCTGGCAGCACAGTTTGAAGCAGGCTGAAGAGTTGGAGTGAGCAAGTGAAATCCGCATTTAAAGAGACCTACCTGGAGCGTTACGGCTTGGCCGGATGCGTGGTTCCCTCTCTAGTCGGGGGTATTATTGGAACTCTAGTGCTGTGGTTTTTCATTCCCTCTTATTCCGATCAGGTAGTGGGAATGGCCGGCAGTGTGGCCTTCCTGTATATGTTGGTCGGTTTTTCTGGTGGTGCTGTCTTGGGCTTGGTGGCTGCCATACTTTTCGACAGAAAAAAGACGCGCGAAGAGGATGAAATGAACGATGAATTTTAGTTTCTTTTATTAGGTGGTCCCTCTTCGAAATCGGCTCTTCCTTATCAGTGTCCTCGTGGATTTTCACTAGAGGCTGTACTGGTTTTGTTTGTAGAAGCAGTGAGCGCATTGTCCGACATTCGTTTGAATAATGGTGGGGATGTTGGCAAAAGTTGTCCCAAAGAACGAGCGTGGATATTATAAGGGCTTTAAATGGGATAGGGAAGTAGCGTGAGTACGTCTGTAGGGTAGCGGCGTTTTAGATTTGTGCGCAGCAGATTATACAGGCCGTTACTTGCAGATTGACAGGACGTGAAATTTCAGGTTGTCCGCTTTTCGGTTTGTTGTGTTTTGCAAGTGTTGTTTTAGATTAGCTTTGTTTTGATGTGCTAGGAAGTGTGAAGGTGAAAAAATGAATTCTGCCGACAATAGCGCCAATTTTAACGGCAAGGGAGATGAGCTTGGTGCCAATACTTGCCAAACGCAAGTTGAGCACATACAAGTTCAATCCGAACAGGCTTCCGTTGACCAGTCTCAGGCCGATTCGGCTAAAATCAGCCAGAGCCAAGCTCATGACAGTTCATCTGCAGAAGAACGTCTTAGCCAGGAGGTTCTGGATAGCTGGAAGAGACGTAGCGACGAGGAGGCGCAGGGCAACTTTAAGGTTGAATCGATTGAAAAGACCGGTCCCGAACCCGAGGCCGTCACCGACGAATACGATGAAAATGAGATTCAGGTGCTCAAGGGTTTGGAGGGTGTGCGCCTGCGTCCTGGCATGTACATTGGCGATACCAATTCTCGCGGTCTTCACCACATAGTTTTTGAGGTAGTCGATAATTCCATAGATGAAACCCTGGCCGGTGTTTGTAATCACATTGTTGTCATTATCCATAAAGATGGCTCGGTGAGCGTTGAAGATAATGGGCGAGGTATTCCCACCGGCATTCATCCTCAGGCCGGCATTCCCACCATCCAGTTGGTCATGACCCAACTGCATGCTGGTGGAAAATTTAGTGGCAAGGGATACAAGGTTTCCGGCGGCTTGCACGGTGTGGGCGTTTCCGTAACCAATGCGCTTTCTCTGCACATGCGCGTGGATGTTTATCGTGATGGCAAGCACTTTGTCCAGAAGTTCATGCGCGGTGAGGTCGATGGTGAAATGATGGTCTACCGTGGCGATCCCGATAATCCAGGCAAGACCGGCACCAAAGTAACTCTCGTTCCCGATCCGGAAATTTTCACCGAAACTACAACTTTCTCTTTCGAGAGGTTGAGTGAGCGTTTACGTGAGTTAGCCTTTTTAAATCGTGGCCTCACCATAGACATCTCCGATGAAATTACCGGCAAGAGTCACACCTTCCATTATCCCGATGGCATCCGTGAATATGTCCGTTACCTGACCGAGGGCAAGGAGCCCCTGCATGAGCCCTTCTACATCGATAGAAACGTGAAGTTTGAGCAAGAAGAGCTGGGCACGGTCGACGTGGAGTTGGTGATCCAGTACAACAAGTCTTACAAGGAAGATTTTTACTCCTTTGCCAACAACATCAATACTTACGAAGGTGGCAGCCACGTAACTGGTTTCCGCAACGCCATGACCAGAATTACCAACAATGTCATGCGTCGCAGAGGTTGGCTTAAAGATAAGGATGAGAATTTCAGCGGCGAAGATGTCCGCGAGGGCTTATGCGCTATTTTATCGGTTAAGCTGTCTAATCCTCAATTTGAAAGCCAAACCAAGATTGCCCTTTTAAATCCTGAAGTACGCCAAGCTGTAGATGGCATTCTCGATCAATTCTACTCCGCTTATTTAGAAGAGAATCCCAATGTGGCCAAGGCTATCTTCGATAAGTGCAGTGAGGCTAAAAGGGCCCGCGATGCGGCAAAAAAGGCTCGCGAAGGTGTGCGCCGCAAGACCGTGCTGGAAGGGAGCACCCTGCCGGGCAAGTTGGCCGACTGCTCCAGCAAAGATCCCGCCGAATGCGAGCTCTTCATTGTGGAAGGTGATTCGGCCGGCGGTTCGGCTAAAGAGGGGCGTGAGCGCCATTTCCAGGCTATTTTGCCATTGCGTGGCAAGATTTTAAATGTGGAAAAAGCCCGCTTTGACCGCATGATAGCTAGCGAGGTCATAAAGTCCATGATTGCTGCCTTAGGAACAGGCATTGGTGAAGATTTCAACATGGAGAAGTTGCGTTACCACAAGCTGGTAATTATGACCGATGCCGATGTCGATGGGGCTCATATCCGTACGCTTCTTTTGACCTTCTTCTACCGGCAGATGCCCCAACTTATCACCAACGGTTATGTTTACGTGGCTCAGCCACCCCTATATTTGCTAGTGAAAGGCAAACGCCGTGAGTATGTCTATTCCGATGAGGAGTGCGACCGCCTGGTTGCTGAAATGGGCGATAAGGTGGAAATTCAGCGCTACAAGGGTTTAGGTGAAATGAATGCCGAGCAGCTTTGGGATACCACCATGGATCCAGAGCACCGGGTTATGCGCCGGGTGGAACTTGAAGATGCTGTTGAGGCAGATCGCATCTTCTCCGTTTTAATGGGCAACGATGTCAAGCCTCGCCGCGATTTTATCATAAAATACGCTCGTGAGGTTAAGAATCTGGATATTTAAGATTAAGGCTTGGGCTCTCTGTTTTTAAGGAGCGGGGCTTTAAACGGCCCTATTTGGGGAAGTCTGAAAGATTATGGAAAATAAAAACACTATCAGTGCGGCTTCTATAGAAACGGAAATGAAGGAAGCCTATGTAGATTATGCCATGAGCGTCATTGTGGCCCGGGCCCTACCCGACGCCCGCGATGGCTTCAAACCCGTGCATCGGCGCATCATTTACACCATGTTCGAGGAGCATATCACGCCCGATAAGAAATTCCGCAAGTCGGCGGCTACTGTGGGTAATGTTTTGGCTCGTTACCATCCTCATGGCGATGCTTCCGTCTACGATGCCATGGTGCGTTTGGCCCAGCCTTTCAGTATGCGTTATCCGCTGGTCTGGCCGCAGGGTAATTTCGGCTCATTAGACGGTGATCCACCGGCTCATATGCGCTACACTGAGGCTAAGTTAGCTCGTCTGGCCATGGATATGGTTCAGGATATCGGTAAGAATACGGTAGATTGGCGTCCTAATTTCGATAACTCTACCCAGGAACCGGTAATTTTGCCTCTGCTCTTCCCGAATCTGCTGATAAACGGTTCAGAAGGCATAGCTGTGGGCATGGCCTGCCATATTCCACCTCACAATTTAGGTGAGACCATAGATGCCTGCATAGCCTTACTGCGCAATCCCAACATAACCATTAACGAGCTCATGCAGTATGTTAAAGGGCCGGATTTTCCAACTGGCGCTCTAATTGTTGGTACCAATGGCATTAGGAGGGCTTATCTTACCGGCCGTGGTCGTCTGCTTATGCGGGCGGTTGCGCACCGTGAAGAAATAGATGGGTGTACTGCTGTAGTGGTAGACGAAATACCCTACTTAGTCAACAAGGCTTCTTTGGTGGAGAAGGCGGCTCAAGCCATTAAAGATAAGAAGATAAATGGTGTTCGTGATCTGCGCGATGAGTCCAGCCGCAAAGGTATTCGCATAGTTTTTGAGCTCAAAAAGAAGATCGATCCCGATGTGGCTGAGCGCGAGATTTTCAGCAATACCTACCTGGAGACCGGCTACAGCATCGTTATGTTGGCTTTGGTGGATAACGCTCCCAAAATTCTCAATCTGCGCGAGGCCCTGAGCTGTTTTATCGACCATCGGGTCGAGGTGGTTACCCGCCGGACTACCTACGATCTCAACAAGGCCAAGGCTCGTTTACATATAGTTGAAGGGCTACTCAAAGCCTTAGAGCATATTCACGAGATTATTGCTATCATCAAAGGTTCTGCCAATACTGGCGTCGCTAAGGCGTCCCTTATGGAGCGTTACGAATTTTCCGAGCTCCAGGTTCAGGCCGTTTTGGATATGCGTTTGCAGCGCCTCACCCATTTGGAGCGCAGCAAGCTCGAAGAAGAGCGGGATCAGCTCATTAAGACTATCAACTGGTTGCAAGAACTATTGGATAACCGCGATAAGATGAATGAGGTTATTACCACCGAGTTCTTAGAGGTTAAAGCGCGTTACAACGATGAGCGCCGCACCAGGATTGTCCATTTTGATAATACGCCAGCCGATGTTTTTACCGATATTGACGATGATTCTGACGTATCGGAATACGATTCCTCAGAAGAAATAGACGTCGACTATTCTGATGATAGTGGCGATTATGAGGAAAGACATTCCGAACCGAATTTTGATAATTTGGAAGAGGAGATCGGGTCTGATAACAACATGTCAGAGCAAACCGAGGCCTACGGTAATGTAGAAAACGGTTATGATACTGAGGAAGCCGATTTGGATGAGGCAGATGAAGAGGCCCAGGACGCTCTAGAAGTCGATTATGCTGGCAATTATGAGGATGACGGGGAGGTTGGCGAGGGTATCGGTAAGGCCGAATCCACCGATAATTAACCGGGATTACCTTTTTAATTCGGCTGTTGTGGTTGCGGTTTGGGGAAAATTTTAGGGTAGATTAGTTATGGAAGACAAACGTCAAATAGTTCCTATGGCCATAGAGGAGAGCATGAAGGAGGCCTACGTTGATTACGCCATGAGCGTGATTGTAGCCCGGGCCCTTCCCGATGTGCGTGACGGTTTTAAACCAGTACACCGACGCATTATTTACACCATGTTTGAGGAGCATATCACGCCCGACAAGAAGTTCCGCAAGTCGGCTTCTACAGTTGGCAATGTTTTGGCTCATTATCATCCCCATGGTGATGCTTCCGTTTACGATGCCATGGTTCGCCTGGCCCAGCCTTTCAACATGCGTTATCCTCTGGTTTGGCCTCAGGGTAATTTTGGCTCGGTAGATGGCGATTCGCCGGCGCACATGCGTTACACCGAGGCTAAGTTGTCTCGTATATCCATGGAAATGATCCGCGATATTGGCAAAAATACTGTGGATTGGCGACCCAATTTCGATAACTCTACCCAAGAACCGGTTGTTTTGCCCGCTCTTCTGCCTAACCTTATTATCAATGGGGCCGAAGGCATAGCGGTGGGCATGGCCACCAAAATTCCACCCCACAACTTGCGCGAAGTTGTCAACGGTCTTCTGGCTTATTTAGATAATCCCGATATAAGCCTTGAGGAGCTCATGCTCTACATCCCTGGCCCAGATTTCCCAACAGGTGCCACCATTTGCGGTCAGGCTGGCATAAAGGAAGCCTACGCTACAGGTCGGGGCAGCATCAATGTTCGCTCCGTCACCAATTTAGAACAGGTCACCTCTCAAAAACAGGCTATTATCGTTACCGAAATTCCCTTCCAGGTGAACAAGGCTAAATTAGTTGAGGAAATTGCCGACAAGGTAAATAATAAGGTCATCACCGGAATTACCGACCTGCGCGACGAATCTAGTCGCAAGGGTATCCGCATTGTGATTGAGCTGGCGGCCAACGCCAATGCCCGGGTGGTTTTAAACCACCTTTTCGTCCACACCCGCATGCAGTGCAACTACAATGCCATAATGCTGGCGTTGGTGAATGACGTTCCCAAGCTGCTAACCCTAAAAGAAATTTTAGGTTATCACATAGAGCACCGCCGCTCGGTGGTTACGCGCCGCACCCAGTACGAGTTGGAAAAAGCCCAGGCCCGTGATCACATCGTTGTGGCCATACTTAAATCCTTAGAGCATATAGATGAGATTATTGCCATAATTGAAAGCTCCGAGGAGGTAGATGCGGCTCGGGTTGCTCTCATGCAGGCTTATGGTTTTACCGATATTCAGGCCCAGGCCATTTTGGATATGCGCCTGCAGCGCCTGACCGGCTTGGAATACGAAAAATTCTCCGATGAACATGCCCAACTGCTGAAAAATATCGAATACTACCAAGGCCTTTTGGCCGATATCCACAAGTTGGATGGAGTTATTCGTGAAGAGCTTCTGCTTTTGCAGGCCCGTTGCTCCGATCCCCGCCGCACCAAGATTCTCTCGGCCGAGGGCGATGAAATACGTGTGGAAGATTTGATCACCAACGATCAGATGGTGGTGACTGTTTCCAAAAGCGGATATGCCAAACGAGTCAGTCTTTCGGAATATCGTGAGCAAAGGCGCGGTGGTCGGGGTCGTTCGAGTCTTAAGCTTAGAGAAAACGATTCTTTGGATCAGCTCTTTACTTGTAGGGCTCACGACCAGCTTTTATTCCTGACTAATATGGGGCGCATTTACCGTCTCAAAGTTTACGAGTTGCCAAGCAATAAGCGCACATCTATGGGCACAGCCTTAGTAAATCTGTTGAGCCTTTCGCCTGGCGAAAAGGTGGTTGTGACTATCCCCGTTCAGTCTGATCAAACTAAGGGAAGCATCATCACCCTCAGTCGCAACGGCTTTGTTAAGCGCACCTCTTTAAGCCAGTTCTTAAACATTCCCACCAAGGGCAAGGTGGCTCTGCGTTTGGATGAAGACGATGAATTGGAGACTGCCCTCTACTCTGCCTCCGATTATGGTCAAAATATTGGCGGTGTGGACCCTGGAGCTGCTGAAGGGGATGAGGCTGAAGATGAAGCCGAGGAAAGCTCTGAAGGTTATGAGGCTATTGAGGCGGATGAGAGCTCGGAAGATGTTGTAGAGGCCGAAGATTCTGAAGACGATAGCGCAACTGAAGAAGGCAAAGTTTATGAACAGTCGGAAGCTGAACCAGAGCACAGTCTTTTAGTAGTTACCAAGAATGGCCGTGTTTTGCGCTTCTCTGAAAGTAGCCTGCGCTGTATGGGTCGGATCAGTCGTGGAGTAAAGAGCATAATTCTGCGCGGTGGCGATTCTATTGTGAGTTTCGGTTCCGACACGTATGGCTCTCAGTTGGTGATTATCAGTGAAAATGGCTTTGGTAAGCGCATGCGCTTAAGTGAGTTTGCCGTTAAGGGCCGTCGTGGTCAAGGGGTCATTGGCATGCTGGTCAATGAAAAGATCGGCCCTGTAGCGGCCGCTTTGGTGGTGCGTCCCGAAGAGCAGCTCATGATTTCCACGGCTGCCGGAGTGGCTGTGCGCATTGCCGCCAACGGTGTTACCCTGCGCCGCCGGGCCTCTGGTGGGGTGCGAGTTATGAACGTAGCGCCCGGCGATCGGGTGGTTAGCTTGGCTCATGTAGTGGAGAAAGATGGACAGGAGCTGGATACCGCTCCTCGGGAAGAGGAGTTGGAAGGCATCACAGCTTTGGAGGCAGATGGTGCCGATCTGCCCTCCCTTGAAGAAACCGAAGCTTTGCCTGACAATGAAGATTACAGTGCTTTCTATGAGAACTTGCCCGAGGCAGATGACCTGGCTATTGAGGGTGGTTCTGCAGAGGAGTAGAGCTTAAAGCTCCAGGAAAATAAC